>NZ_WMBF01000400.1:0-5961 GCF_019400875.1 Streptomyces anatolicus
GGGTGGGAAAACACCGCGCGAAGCGCGAAGAAAACCCCCGAGCCCCGGGAGAACCGCCCAGGGCCGGCCGCCTAGGCCACCGCGTCGAACCCCGTATCCCGAGCCAACTTCTTCAGCTCCAGCAACGCATGCTTCTCGATCTGCCGAATCCGCTCGCGGGTGAGGCCATGCTCCTTGCCGACCTCCGTCAGCGTCCGCTCGCGGCCGTCCTCGATGCCGTACCGCATCTTGATGATGGACGCCGTGCGCTGGTCGAGGCGGCCCAGCAGGCCGTCCAGCTCCTCGCTGCGCAGCAGCGACAGGACGGACTGCTCGGGCGAGACGGCGGAGGTGTCCTCGAGGAGGTCACCGAACTGGGTGTCGCCCTGGTCGTCCACGCCCATGTTCAGCGAGACGGGGTCGCGGGCCCAGTCCAGGACGTCGATGACGCGCTCGGGCGTCGAGGACAGCTCGGCGGCGACCTCCGCGGGCTCCGGGTCCCGGCCGTGCTCGCGGTTGAACTCGCGCTGCACGCGGCGGATCCGGCCCAGCTCCTCGACCAGGTGGACGGGGAGGCGGATGGTGCGGGACTGGTCGGCTATCGAGCGCGTGATGGCCTGGCGGATCCACCACGTGGCGTACGTGGAGAACTTGAAACCCTTGGCGTAGTCGAACTTCTCGACCGCGCGCACCAGGCCCGCGTTCCCCTCCTGGATCAGGTCGAGCAGGGGCAGGCCACTGCGCGGATAGCGGCGGGCGACCGCGACCACGAGCCGGAGGTTCGAACGGATGAAGACGTCCTTGGCCCGCTCACCGTCGGCGACGAGGGCTTCCAGCTCCTCGCGGTCGGCGGTGACCTTGCTGTCCTCGACCTCGGCGTCCAGGATCTTGCGGGCGTACACACCCGCTTCGATGATCTGGGACAGCTCCACTTCCTTGGCGGCGTCCAGCAGCGGCGTACGCGCGATCTCGTCGAGGTACATGCCGACCAGGTCGCGGTCGGCGATCTCCCCGCCTACGGCGCGAACACTGCGTGCCGCGTCGGACCCACCGGAGGCGGACTTACGACGGGCGACGGCACGGGTTGCCATGCGTGCTCCCTTGCGATGTGGATTCCTGGTCGGCCCTTTTGTGGGGCCTCTGTGGCGGATGGCACACCCTCGAGTGCCCTGCATCCGATGGAAACAACGACTGGAATCCGGACAGAATTCCCAAGCCGCGCATCTTTTTTCCTGACGGTGCAGTACCCTGTGCCGCCACGTGGGGAGGCCAGACAGTGACAGGCGGTACCGAGGTGCAGGTCAGGCCGGGGGTCGAGACGGATCTCGAAGCCCTCACCGACCTCTACAACCACTACGTACGTGAGACGGCCATCACCTTCGACACCGTCACCTTCCTGCCGGAAGAGCGACGCCCTTGGCTGCTCTCCCACCCGAAAGACGGCCCCTACCGCCTCTTGGTTGCCCAGGAACGGGATTCCGACACCTGCCCGGGCCGGCTGCTCGGGTACGCCACCAGTAGCCCTTTCCGCGCGAAGCCCGCTTACTCCACCTCGGTGGAAGTCAGTGTGTACTGCGCGCCGGACGCCGCCGGGCGCGGCATCGGCACGCTGCTCTACAAGGCGCTCATCGAGGCCCTGGAGGGCGAGGACCTGCACCGCGCCTACGCCGGGATCGCCCAGCCGAACGAGGCCTCGGTCCGGCTCCACGAGCGCTTCGGGTTCCGGCACGTGGGGACGTACGAGGAAGTGGGCAGGAAGTTCGGGCGGTACTGGGATGTCGCCTGGTACGAGCGTCCCCTCGGCCCGCGGACCTAGGGCGCGGGGCGCCGGACCTAGGGCGCGGGACCGTTACGGACGAGTCGATCAGGGGCCTACGGTCCCGGCATGACCGACACCACAGGCATTCTGGACGAGGCGCTGACGCGGCTGCACGGCTTCGGGCCCGAGCGTCAGGGGCGCCTCACCAATCACGCGCCCATGGCCGTCGAGGCGCTAGCCGCGCGCGGGCAGGCGGGGGCGGTGCACAGATGGCTCGATCTCTACGCCCCGAAGCTGGAGGAGTTTCCCGCGTCCGCCGCCCCGCTCACCGGCGTCGGCGCCGATGCCGATGCCGAGCGGCGGGCCGCGCTGGGCGATCCTCGCCGGGCCGGGGACTGGATCGCGTACTTCCTCCGGGAGGTCGAGGCGCGGCCCTGGCGGGACGTGCTCGCCGAGTGGTGGCCGGTGCTGCTGCCCGGGATGTACGGGGGTTCGACGCACCCGGTGATCCGGGTGGGCCACGCCGTGCGCGCCCTGGCGGGCGGCGAGGCCACCGCGCCCCGTGTCGCCGAACTCGCGCACGGCCTCGGCTACTGGGCCGCTCGGCACCGGCCCGTCACCGGCCTCGCCACGGTGCCGGGTGCCGAGAGCGCGGCGGGCGCGGAGAGCGCGGCCGGTGCGCTGGAGGCGGTGGTGCCCATCGAGGGCCCGGCGGAGGGCGGCTTTCCCGCGCGGCTCGACCGCGTGCGGGCGCTGCCGGCGTGGGCGGCGTCCGTGGACGGCCCCGAGGAGGCGCGGCGCAGGCTGACTGAGCTGGTGCGGGCGGCGACGCATCGGTATGCCACGCATGGGCATGGCGAGGAGATCATGCTCGTGCATGCGGCGACGGCGCCGAACGCGGTGTTGCGGGCGCTGGCTGTGTTGCCTCGCGAGTTGTGGGTGCCGAGCCTTCATGCGGCCTGGACCGCGTCGGCTGCGGTCACGGCCATGTACGCGCCGTCCTCGCCGGTGGCGTATGAGGTGCGGGGGGCTTTCTCTGCGGAGGAGGTTGTTGAGCTGGCGCTCGCTCATGGGGATGAGCATGTGATCAAGCTGGCCGACACGGCCTTGGATGTGGGCGATGAGGGGGCGCTGGCGGCTGCCGTGCGGGGCGTTGAGCTTAATGAGCCCCTCGGCGGCTAAGGGGGCCTCTGTTGTAATTCATCTGCGGGTCCGCTGGGGCTGGGCGCGCAGTTCCCCGCGCCCCTTCGGGGCGCCTCCACTGGCCGTGCGCTTCGTTAAAGGTTCAAGGAAGCGGCTCGTACAGTAGGTACATGGATACGGCACCCACTCCCTCCCGGAACGGCGGACCCCGCTGGCTCGACGGCGATGAGCAGCGCGTCTGGCGGGCCTACCTCCAGGCGACCACGCTTCTCGACGACGTCCTCGACCGTCAGCTCCAGCGTGACGCGGGCATGCCGCACATGTACTACGGGCTCCTGGTCCAGCTCTCCGACGCCCCCCGGCGGCGCCTTCGGATGACCGAGCTCGCCAAGACCGTGAAGATCACCCGCTCCCGGCTCTCGCACGCGATCGCGCGCCTGGAGAAGAGCGGCTGGGTGCGCCGCGAGGAGTGCCCCTCGGACAAGCGCGGCCAGCTCGCGGTCCTCACCGACGAGGGGTTCGAGGTGCTTCGCAGGACCGCGCCGGGCCACGTCACCGCCGTACGCCAGGCGCTCTTCGACCGGCTCACCCCCGAACAGCAGAAGTCCCTCGGCGAGATCATGACGATCGTCGCCGAGGGACTTCAGCCGCAGGAGGCCGGTGCGGACCTTCCCTGGCTCCGCTAGGAGGCCGTGCCGGACGGGGTCAGTGGGCCATCACCGGGATCTTGACCTCGCCCTCGGTGCCCTCCGCCGAGTCCGCGTCCCCGGACGCCCCGGGGCCGCCCTGGTGGCCGGTGTTGATGAACGTCGCCGCGATCAGCGCGGCGAGCGCCAGGATGCCGACCGCCCACCAGATGGCGCTGGTGTAGCCCTCGACCATGGCCTGCGCCTGGACGAGCTTCAGGTTGCCGCCCTCGGCCACGTGGTCCACGAGGTACGCGGAGGTCGCGGAGGCGGCGATGGTGTTCAGGAGCGCCGTGCCGATCGCGCCGCCGACCTGCTGCGAGGTGTTGACCATCGCGGAGGCGACACCGGCGTCACGGGCCTCGACGCCGTGGGTGGACAGCGACATCGCGGGCATGAACGCCGTACCCATGCCGAGGCCCAGCATCAGCTGCGCGGGCAGGATCAGACCGGCGTACGAGGTGCCGATCTCCAGCTGGGTCAGGAGCAGCATGCCGAGCGCGGCGAGCAGAAAGCCCGGGGCCATCAGCAGCCGCGGCGGGACGCGGGTCATCAGGCGGGCGCCGAGCTGCGTGGAGCCCACGATCATGCCGACGATCATCGGCAGGAAGGCGAAGCCGGTCTTGACCGGCGAGTAGCCCTTGACGATCTGCAGGTAGTACGTGAGGAACAGGAACAGGCCGAACATCGCGATGATGGCGAGGCCGAGCGAGAGGTAGACGCCACCGCGGTTGCGCTCGGTCAGGACGCGCAGCGGGAGCAGCGGCGACTTGACCCTGGCCTCGGTGACGACGAACGCGGCGAGCAGCACGACCGAGGCGACGAACGCGCCGATGGTCACGGAGTCCGACCAGCCCTCGGACTCGGCGCGGGTGAAGCCGTAGACGAGCGTGACCAGGCCGAGGGTGGAGAGGACCACGCCGGGGATGTCGAGCGGCGAGCGGTTGCGGGTGCCGGCCGGCTCACTGATGACGAAGTACGCGCCCAGGGCGGCGATCACCGCGAAGGGGATGTTGACGAAGAACGTCCAGCGCCAGTTCAGGTACTCGGTGAGGAAGCCGCCGAGGATCAGGCCGACGGCGCCGCCGCCACCGGCGATCGCGCCGTAGATGCCGAAGGCCTTGGCGCGCTCCTTCGCATCCGTGAACATCACCGCGAGCAGGGAGAGCGCGGCGGGCGCGAGCAGTGCGCCGAAGACACCCTGGAGTGCGCGGGCGCCGAGCATCATGGCCTCGCCGGTCGCGGCACCGCCGAGGGCGGAGGCCACGGCGAAGCCGATGAGGCCGGTCACGAAGGTGCGCTTGCGGCCCCACAGGTCGGCGATGCGGCCGCCGAAGAGCAGCAGGCCGCCAAAGGCGAGGGCGTAGGCCGTGATGACCCACTGGCGGTTGCCGTCGGATATGCCGAGGTCCTCCTGGGCGGAGGGCAGCGCGATGTTCACGATGGTCGCGTCGAGGACGACCATCAGCTGGGCGAGGGCGATGAAGACGAGGGCTTTCCAGCGCCTCGGATCTGCTTCTGACATGGAAGTGGCCACCTAGCGGTAAGGAAGTTGCGAAACGTGAATAAGTGAATACGTACGTATGTAAGGGGTGGGGTCAGCGCTGCCGGAGGTCCTCCAGAGTCGCCGCCTCCCCCGGAAGTTCGGAGCGTGCGGGCGCCATCAGGCCGTCGAGGAACAGCTGCAGATGGCGGTGGACGAAGCGGTCCATGTTCGGGCAGGGCGTGCCCGGCAGGGGCCGCCCGAGCTGGGAGAGGGCGATCATCAGGTCACCGAGGGCGATGTCGGTGCGCAGCTGCCCGGCCGCGCGGGCCCGATCCACGAGGCCTTCGATGGAGCGCTCCATGCGCTCCCGGGCGTCGATCAGGTCGGGGTGGTCGGGGTCGAAGCCGGACTGCAGCATCGGGCACAGGGCGCCGATCCGTTCGTCGGCCGCCGCGTGCACGAAGGTGCGCAGTGCCGTGAAGGCGGCGTCCTTGTCGGCGTCCGCCGTGGCGATGCCCTGCTCGGCGAGGTCCGCGACGCGGCCGGTCACATAGCGGACGACGTGGCGCACCAGCTCGTCGCGGTCGGCGAAGTGGCGGTAGACCGTGGCGTTGCCGACGCCCGCTCGGCGCGCGACCTCGTCGAGGGGTACGTCGGGTCCGTACTCCACGAACATCTCGCGTGCGGCGGCGACGATCCGCTCCCGGTTGCGCAGGGCGTCGGCCCGCGGGCGGGCGGCCCGGCGCGTGGGGGCGGTGGCGGTGTCCACGGCTGCTCCTCTGATCGAAGGTTCTGCGGCGACTGATCGGCGGTCGTCCGGCGAGTGATCGGCGGTTGTCCGGCGATGCGGGGAGTCAGTCCCCGTTTCGCGCGAACACACGTCTAAACGGGGAAGGACTCCCCGGATA
>NZ_WMBF01000401.1:0-5958 GCF_019400875.1 Streptomyces anatolicus
CGCCGGCACCTGGGCCGGGGGGAGCGGCGCCCGGTGGCGTCCGTGCGGGTGCACCGAGTTGGTCACAGGCCCTCCCACCAAGAGCTGGGTGAGACGACCCGGGACCGCACTGCGCCTACGGGGGTGGTGGCAGCGTGGAACATCTGACGCACCCTAGCGTCGCCGCGCGGTCTTCGTAAAACCCTCGTCACTTTCGTCAACGCAATCCCTGTCAATCGCTCAGCCGATTACCGCTTATCGGGCCCACGTACCCGCGAATCGTTCCGGTAGACAGGGAGATGCGGCTGTTTTCTGTCCCATACGTCACAATTCATCCATCTTAAATGGTGCATAACGCCCGCGGGCGACTCCGGTGATATGTCCGATTGGTCACCGGGCCCGAAACTCCGGATGTGCCCACCACAACAATTCGAATTTCTTGCGAACGCCGTGTGTGGTGATGGCAACGACCGGACGGAATTCCCGAAGGCCGCGAGGCGTCGAATTGCCGCCCCCGTCAAGCTTTGGCCGACGATCCGTCACCGGCCGCATACAGCGGGCATGTTGGTGGCACGATGGACGGTGGCGGGGGTGTGCGGGGTCGTACCCCCCGGGCCGGGAGAGCGACCGACCTAGGGTGTGATCAGTGTGGCCATTTCGCTGTCAGTGGTGCTGCTGTTGGCGATCATCCTCGTGGTGCTGATCCGTGGGGGATCGCTCAAGACGGGGCCGGCGATCGTCGCGGTGCTCTTCGGATTCTTCCTCGCGTCGACGGGCATGGCGCCGTCGATAAATCGTTTCTTGAACGAACTGGCGGAGACCATCAACTCGATCAGTTTCTGAGCGGCCCGATCGCTTTCCGGGCAGAACGCCGCCGGCCCGGCCGCTGGATTCAGCGGGCCGGGCCGGAGGTCTCGCGAGAGCGGGCGACGGGAATCGAACCCGCGTAGCTAGTTTGGAAGACTAGGGCTCTACCATTGAGCTACGCCCGCACGGCGCACCAGGGCCCTCGGGCCGTGGTACGAAAGGCATCGTAGCGGGTCCCCGGCGCCGGCCGCACACCCCCCGTGCCGCACACCTTCTGCACGGCCCGGCGCGACCGGGGCCGCCCGGCCTGCGGGCATGTACCCTACGTCTCGCACCGACGGGGTGTGGCGCAGCTTGGTAGCGCGTCCGCTTTGGGAGCGGAAGGCCGTGGGTTCAAATCCCGCCACCCCGACCAGCAGGTCTCTCCCCACAAGATCGCGTTGTGGCTCGGCTCCCGCTTGCCGTTACTATGCAAGCTGTGTGCCCGTGTGTCTCTGAGCCGGGCAGAATCCCAAGCAGTCAGCCCCAAGGAGACCGAACCGTGAAGAGCGCCGTGGAGACCCTGAACCCGACTCGGGTTCGGCTCACTGTTGAGGTGCCCTTCGAGGAGCTCAAGGACAGCCTCGACGCGGCCTACAAGAAGATCAACCAGCAGGTCACGGTGAAGGGCTTCCGCAAGGGCAAGATCCCGGCCCGCGTCATCGACCAGCGGTTCGGCCGTGGCGCCGTCCTCGAAGAGGCCGTCAACGACGCGCTCCCGAAGTTCTACACCGAGGCGGTCAACGAGGCCGAGCTGAACGTCCTCGGCCAGCCCGAGGTGGACATCACCGAGCTGAAGGACAACGAGACCCTCAACTTCACCGCTGAGGTCGACGTCCGCCCGACCATCGAGATCCCGGACTACTCCGGCATCGAGGTCGAGGTCGACGCGATCGAGGTCAGCGACGAGGACGTCGACAAGGCCGTCGAGGAGCTGCGCGAGCGCTTCGCCTCCACGTCCCCGGTCGAGCGTGCCGCCGAGGACGGCGACGTCGTGACGATCGACCTCCAGGCGAAGGTCGACGGCGAGGTCCTGGAGGACGGCGTCGCGAACGGCGTCTCCTACACCATCGGCTCCGGCGAGCTGCTCGAAGGCATCGACGACGCCGTCAAGGGCCTGGAGGCCGGCGGCGAGGCCACCTTCACCTCCGAGCTGAAGGGCGGCTCCGCCGCCGGCAAGGAGTCCGAGGTCACCGTCAAGGTCACGCAGGTCGCCAAGCGCGAACTGCCCGAGCTGGACGACGACTTCGCGCAGCTGGCCTCCGAGTTCGACACCCTCGACGAGCTGAAGGCCGACAGCCGCAAGCGCCTCGAGAACATGAAGCAGTACGACCAGGCGACGCAGGCCCAGGAGCGCGTCCTGGAGAAGCTGCTCGAGCTGGTCGAGGTCCCGGTCCCCGAGAAGCTCCTCGCGGACGAGATCCAGACCCGCAAGCACAACCTGGTCAACCACCAGCTCGGCCAGATGGGCCTCGACCTCGCGAAGTACCTGGAGATCCAGGGCAAGACCGAGGAAGAGTTCGACGCCGAGACCAAGGAGCAGGCCGAGAAGGGCATCAAGACCCAGTTCGTCCTCGACGAGCTGGTCAACAAGGAGAAGCTGAACGTGAACCAGGAGGAGCTCACCGAGCACCTCATGCGTCGCGCGCAGTCCTCCGGCATGTCCCCCGACCAGTTCGCCCAGGCCGTCGTCGAGGGCGGCCAGGTCCCGATGCTGGTCGGCGAGGTCGCCCGCGGTAAGGCCCTCGCGGTCGTCGTGGAGGCCGCCACGGTCAAGGACACGAAGGGCGAGGTCATTGACCTCGCTGACGAGGAGGAGGAGTCGGCGGAGGCCGCCGAGTCCGCCGAGTCCGCCTCCGCCGAGGAGAAGACCGAGGCCTGAGCCTCCTAGCGCTGTACCTTCTGCGGGCCCCCGGGACTTGATCCCGGGGGCCCGCAGTCGTGCCCCGTCAGGGGCGCGGGGAACTGCGCGCTCAGCCCCCGCCGGGCCGCAGTCGCGTCTGCCCGCTGCGGGCTCCACGGCGGGTGCGGCTCGTACGTGGTTGCTCGCGCAGTTCCCCGCGCCCCTGACGGGGCACGACCTGCGCTCACAGCGAACAGTTACGTCTCCGGGATTCCCGGAGGGACCCCGCGCGTTAGGGTCCATGGATATGAGGGCAGGGGAGTCCCCGGAGCCGCCCCGGAGCGGCTGGCACGCGGGGTCCCAGCCCCAGCTGAAGACGTGAGACGGCCCGGCGCCGTCGTAAGACGAGCAGGTGGATACGTGACGAATCTGATGCCCTCCGCCGCCGGCGACCCCTCCATCGGTGGTGGCCTCGGCGACCAGGTCTACAACCGGCTGCTCGGCGAGCGGATCATCTTCCTCGGCCAGGCCGTGGACGACGACATCGCCAACAAGATCACCGCGCAGCTGTTGCTCCTTGCCGCTGAGCCCGACAAGGACATTTTCCTCTACATCAACAGCCCCGGCGGCTCGATCACCGCAGGCATGGCGGTCTACGACACCATGCAGTACATCAAGAACGACGTGGTGACGATCGCGATGGGCATGGCGGCCTCCATGGGCCAGTTCCTGCTCAGCGCCGGTACGCCCGGCAAGCGCTTCGCCCTGCCGAACGCCGAGATCCTGATCCACCAGCCCTCCGCGGGCCTCGCCGGCTCCGCGTCGGACATCAAGATCCACGCCGAGCGTCTGCTGCACACCAAGAAGCGGATGGCGGAGCTGACCGCTCACCACACCGGCCAGACCGTGGAGCAGATCACCCGCGACTCGGACCGCGACCGCTGGTTCGACCCGCAGGAGGCCAAGGAGTACGGCCTCATCGACGACATCATGCCCACCGCCGCCGGCATGCCGGGCGGGGGCGGCACGGGAGCCTGAGGCACCCCTCAGCGTCCCGTAAGCCGAAACCTCAGCCCACGCTCCTCAGGAGACCAAGACAGATGAACAACCACCCCGGCAGCGGCCTCTACGCCCGCACCCAGGCCGAGCTCGGACCGGCCGCGCAGGCCGAGTTCACCGGCGCCCGCGCCGAGTCCCGCTACGTCATCCCGCGCTTCGTCGAGCGCACCTCGCAGGGCGTGCGCGAGTACGACCCGTACGCGAAGCTCTTCGAGGAGCGCGTGATCTTCCTCGGCGTGCAGATCGACGACGCCTCCGCCAACGACGTCATGGCGCAGCTCCTGTGCCTGGAGTCGATGGACCCGGACCGCGACATCTCCATCTACATCAACAGCCCCGGCGGCTCGTTCACGGCCCTCACGGCCATCTACGACACGATGCAGTTCGTGAAGCCGGATGTGCAGACCGTCTGCATGGGCCAGGCCGCATCGGCCGCCGCGGTCCTCCTCGCGGCCGGTACGCCGGGCAAGCGCATGGCCCTGCCGAACGCGCGCGTCCTGATCCACCAGCCCTACAGCGAGACGGGCCGCGGACAGGTCTCCGACCTGGAGATCGCCGCGAACGAGATCCTCCGGATGCGCGCGCAGCTGGAGGACATGCTGGCCAAGCACTCCACGACGCCGATCGAGAAGATCCGCGACGACATCGAGCGCGACAAGATCCTCACGGCCGAGGACGCGCTCGCGTACGGCCTCGTGGACCAGATCATCTCCACCCGGAAGATGAACAATTCCGCGGTTGCCTGACGCGGCGCTGTAGCATCTGCCGCTCCTCGGCACGGTTCGCGCACGACTCGCGTCGAAGTGAACCGTGCCAAGGGGGGCCCGAACGGGGGTCCCGGCAAGGTACCGTCGGATATGAGGCACCAGGAGCCGCTGAACGTGGCGTCTCCCAGGCGAAGGGGAAGCACCTCGTGGCACGCATCGGTGACGGCGGCGATCTGCTCAAGTGCTCGTTCTGCGGAAAGAGTCAGAAGCAGGTCAAGAAGCTCATCGCAGGCCCCGGTGTGTACATCTGCGACGAGTGCATCGACCTCTGTAACGAGATCATCGAGGAAGAGCTCGCGGAGACGAGCGAGGTCCGCTGGGAGGAACTGCCCAAGCCTCGCGAGATCTACGAATTCCTTGAGGGCTATGTCGTGGGCCAGGAGCCCGCGAAGAAGGCCCTCTCGGTAGCGGTGTACAACCACTACAAGCGGGTCCAGGCAGGAGAGAACGGCGGCGCGGCCGGCCGTGACGACGCGATCGAACTCGCCAAGTCGAACATCCTGCTGCTCGGCCCGACGGGCTCCGGCAAGACGCTCCTGGCGCAGACGCTCGCCCGCATGCTGAACGTGCCGTTCGCCATCGCGGACGCGACGGCGCTGACGGAGGCGGGCTATGTCGGCGAGGACGTCGAGAACATCCTGCTCAAGCTGATCCAGGCGGCCGACTACGACGTCAAGAAGGCCGAGACCGGGATCATCTACATCGACGAGATCGACAAGGTCGCCCGCAAGAGCGAGAACCCCTCGATCACGCGCGATGTCTCGGGCGAGGGCGTCCAGCAGGCCCTGCTGAAGATCCTCGAGGGCACGACGGCCTCGGTCCCGCCGCAGGGCGGGCGCAAGCACCCGCACCAGGAGTTCATCCAGATCGACACGACGAACGTGCTCTTCATCGTGGGCGGCGCCTTCGCCGGCCTCGAGAAGATCATCGAGTCGCGGGCGGGCGCCAAGGGCATCGGCTTCGGCGCCACCATCCGCTCCAAGCGCGAGCGGGAGGAGAAGGACCAGTTCGAGGACATCATGCCGGAGGACCTGGTGAAGTTCGGGATGATCCCCGAGTTCATCGGCCGCCTCCCCGTGATCACCTCGGTCCACAACCTCGACCGTGAGGCCCTGCTCCAGATCCTGGTGGAGCCGCGCAACGCGCTCGTGAAGCAGTACCAGCGCCTCTTCGAACTGGACGGCGTGGAGCTGGAGTTCGAGCGTGAGGCCCTTGAGGCCATCGCGGACCAGGCGATCCTCCGCCAGACCGGCGCGCGCGGCCTGCGCGCCATCATGGAGGAAGTCCTCCAGTCGGTGATGTACGAGGTTCCGTCCCGCAAGGACGTGGCCCGCGTCGTCATCACGGCGGACGTCGTCCGCTCGAACGTGAACCCGACCCTGGTGCCGCGCGACGCGCGGGGTCCGGGCGCCGGGGAGCAGAAGTCCGCGTAGTTCTCCTACGCGGTTCTCGTACGCGCAAAGG
>NZ_WMBF01000402.1:0-5941 GCF_019400875.1 Streptomyces anatolicus
CCCTTGAACCCCGTGCCGAGCGCCGACGTCCTGGACCGGATCCGGGACATCCCCCTCTACCGCGCCTCCGTCGAGCGCGGCGACTTCCCGATCCTGGAGAAGCCGGAGATCGCCCGGGACTTTCCCGACAACTGGATGACCCCCGAGCTGTCCCGCGCCCTGGAGACGGGCGAGGCCGAGTTCGTGCTCTCCACCGGGACCAACCACGCCCGGATGCAGCTGATCCGGCCGCCGTACTTCCTGCTCCGCTCCTACTACCGCCTGTGGAGCGAGCACCCCGACCTCGGCGCCCTGTGGCACTCCGGTGCCCGGCGGGTCTCACTGACCACCGTCCTCGCCACCGAGCACGTCGCCCGCGTCAACTCCCGCAAGCCGGGCGCCACCGCGGGCGAGCGCTGGCTCGACGACCGGACGCTGTACCTCAACCGCCGCCTGGACCCGGCCGACTGGGATCGCGCGGAGGTCGAGCGGATGCTCGCCGAGATCCGCGAGGTCAGCGCCGCGCACCCCGAGGGCTCCTACCTCCTGGACTGTTCCGGCTACCACTTGGCGCATCTGGTCCGCAAGGTCACCGAAGGGGACCTCTGGGACCAATTCCCCCGGCCCGCCGGCATCATCCACGCCTACGAGTACACGCCGCTGAACGTCCGGGCGTATCTGCGCGCCCACTTCGACTGCCCGGTGATCGACCTCTTCGGCAGTACGGAACTGGGCTACCTCTTCTACAGCGACGCGGACGGCAGCTACCGCCCCTATCTGCACGGGATGAGCGTGGAGCTGATCCCGGTGGAGCCCGGCAGCGGCATCCACAGCCTCATCGTCACCAGCGTCCGCAACCCGTACATGCCCCTGGTGCGCTACCGCTCCGGTGACTGCGTGCGCACCAGCGACGGCAGTGCCGACCCGGAGCGGATCGTCTCCTTCTGCGGCCGCGAGAAGGAACTCCTCGCCACGCCCGGGGGCCCGGTGGCCCAGGCCGACCTCGACGCCCGTGTCGCCGCCGTCAGCCCCCGCGTCTTCCTGCACCGGCTGCGTCTGACAGGTGAGGGCCGGTGCCGGCTGTCGTACACGACGTTCGACGGCGAGCCCCTTGCCGCCGAGGCCGAGGCCGAACTGGCCGCGTCCGTAGGGGCGTTGACGGGCCGCACGTGCGCCGTGGAGCACCGCACCCACGTGCCGATCGGCCGCTCCGGCAAGTACGCGTGGCTTGCCACCCCGGATGCCGGGGCTCCCACCGCCGAGGCGCTGCTCGGCGAGGCACTGCACGAGGAGGTGGTGCGGCACTTCGCCGAGAAGCCCGGCGCGCCGGACGCCGCCCACGTCAGGAACCAGGTCCGCGAGTGCCTGCGCTACCTCTATCTGATCTCCCGCCACCCCGACCGGCTCGGCGGCCTCTTCCTCCCCGTCGAGCAGGACATCGACGAGATCTGGCACTACCTCATCCTCCAGACCCGCGAATACCGCGAGCTGTGCGAAGAGCGCCTTCCCGGCGGCCACTTCATCCACCACCGGAGCATTTCCTACGACGCCTACCAGGCGGACCCGGGGCGCGAGACGGCCGCCGAGGAGGCGCTGCGGTGGATCCCCCTCTACACCGCGGCGTTCGGCCCCTTCGACGAGGACGCCCTGCCGCACTGGACGGTCGTACGGTTCCTGCACGAGGAACTGGGCATGTCCCTGGCGGAGATCGCGGCCCTTGAGGGCGGCTCCGCGGGTCAGTGACTGCCGACGAGTCCTCGGCCGGGACCGCCCGACAGCAGCGGCCGCAGGGCCGCCTGGGCCCGTTCGAAGTAGCCGGGGACCTTCGTCGCGCTCTCCGCGTAGCGGACCGCGTTCGCCAGCTGTGCGGCCTCCACCGCGGCGGCCTCCGCGGTGCCTGCCGCGGCCGCCGCACCGGAGCCCTCCGCGACCCCCGCCGCGAGCGGCACCGCGGTGGGCCAGGCCAGCACCACCAGGGTGACGAGCAGGGCCGCGCCGAGGCCGATGGCGAGCCACTTCTTCAGCTCCCTGCTGTCGGCGGCGTTGTCGTCCCAGTACTGCTGCATCGCGGGCAGCAGTACGAGCTGGTGCTGGTTCTCCAGTTCGCGCAGCCGGCGGGCGACCCTGCGGAGCACTTCGACGGGGACGCCCTGCGGCAGGGCCGTGGTGTGGATCTCGTACAGCACCAGGCCGTCCTTGCCGATGCCGTCGGGACGGAACGTCGGCTTGTAACAGATCCACTCGTACTTGACGTTGCCGCGCGCACCCGGGAGCGGGACGAGCGGGTAGTACAGCTCGTTCCAGGACGGCCGCCAGGTCGACCGGCGGATCTCGATCCGTGTCGGGGCTCCGATGCTCACCCGGCCGGCGCGCTGGAGGGCGAGCATTTCTTTGAGGGCCGGCTCGATGACGAAGCGCGTGAGGACGTCCGTCTTGTGCTGGAGGTCTTCGATCTCGGTCTTCTTGGCCTGGCCGACCGTGGTCACCTCGACCAGTTCGAGGACCATGGTCGTCCCCTCGGCCCGGACGCCGAGCATGTCCGAACGCAGCTGACGGCCGGGCGTCTGTGTCTTGATGTTCTGCTTCAGGGCATCGCGGCCGAATTCGTTGCGGTACTCCGCGATGATCCATTTGGCGAGGATCTCCGTCGCACCGCGAAAGCGGTTGGCGTCCAGGAGGTTGAGCTGGCTGATCACCTCGGAGTCCGGGTAGCGCCGCCTGAAGTACTCGGTGAAGCGCTCGGCCACGTACAGCTCCGCGGTGAGCGCCTCCAGGTCCTGGCGCACACGGTCGCGATTTCCCTCGCCGTCATTCCCGACCGGCCGAGTCGGCAACGCGCAGTAGTGGTCCAGGAAGGGGACGTCGGCCATGGGGAGGACCCCGCTATCCGTTGTCGGAGAAGTCGGAGCCGACCTCGATGTCCAGGCCGCTGCAGGGCGTGTACTCGAACCAGGTGCCGACGAGGTTTCCCTCCGCGTCGGTGGAGATGTCCGTCGCTTCCTCCGTGCCGCCCGCCGACGCGTCCGCGCCGTGGCTGACGACGACGAACGGCGCGGTGCGCCCGGGGTTCTGGTACTGGTACGGCCGCCCCCAGGGGTCGGTGAGGACGAGGTTCGGGCGGGTGTCGAGCAGCACCCGCAGCCCCTGCCGGGTGGTGGGGTAGTACTCCGGCTCGATCGGTGCGCCGCGCCATGTCGGGTCGTGCTGCTGCTTGGCGTTCTCCGCGTACTTCTCCAGGGCCGTGACGATGGCTTCGATGTCGCGCCATGCCCGCTGCTGGTTGACCGTCAGGAGCGGGCGGGCCCGGGCGGCGATGTCGGGGTTGGCGGGCGGGATGCCCGGGTAGTTCGTGCGCGCGTACGCCTGGATCTCGTCGGCGATGGACATGTACGGCGGGTCCTGGGGGTCCGGTGAGCCGTCGCCGTCGATGCGGCCCGTGGACATCAGCCGGGAGAAGGCCCGCTCGAAGCCGGGGCGGATGGGCAGGACCACGCGCGCGGCGCCCGCCCGCAGGAACTCGCGGCGCAGCGGGTCGGGGTGCCACAGCAGCCGTTTGGTCTCGGCCAGCTTCTCCGAGCCCCAGAAGTAGGGGTAGAAGACGTAGAGGACGTTCTCCCATTCGGCGGCCTGGTGCAGGAACTTCACGAACTCGCCGAACTTCCGGATCTTCATCCATGTCTCGGTGTTGACGGGAAGGGTGGACGGGTCGATGTCGTCGGTCCAGGTCGGGGTTCCGCTGGTGCCCAGGTTGGCGAGTACGGCGTCGACGTGGTCGGGCGCGGTGTCGAAGTCGCTGCCGAAGAGCCACTGCAGGGACCGCTTCATCAGCTCCTCGCGCTCGGCGCGGCGCAGGGTGAGGGTGTCGTCCCGGTTCAGCTCCGCGAGGAGCTGCTCGCGGCGGTCCCGCACCCGCTGCTGGAGGGTGTAGTACTGCTGCTCGGCGGCCTCGCGCAGCTTCTGCCAGGTGGCGACCTGCCAGGCCAGATACGCGGCGCCCGAGAGCCGCAGCGTCGTGGCGAGCCGGAAGCCGGCCCAGCTGATGTTGCGGTGGGTGTACTGGATGGAGAGGTGGCCGGTCTTGCCGTTCAGGTGCAGGAGCTGGGACTGGTAGCGGCCCTTCAGCTCGGCGCCGACGGGGGTCGCCGTCACCTCAAGGGCCTCGTCGCCGATCACGTCGAAGCGGGCCAGCTCGGCGGGCCGCCAGCCGTAGTAGTTGACCTCGAAGAGGATCGGCACGAGTTCATAGCCGTCGGGCAGGTCGATCTGCCAGGACTGGTACCGGGTGACCGTCGCCTCGTCCTCACCGATGATGGCGGGGAACTCGTAGGTGTAGTCCGGCGGGCTCAGATACTCCTCCGGGGGTGCGGTCACCGACGCGCCGTAACGGGCGGCGAGGGTCATCCAGTTCTCCCGGTTGACCTGGTCGATGCCGAAGGCGAACTCGTACGGGGTGGCGAGGGTCCTGTCGATCTCGGCGAGTTCCATCAGCTGGCGCCGCAGCGCGCCGCCCGGGTCGGGCACGACCAGGTCGTACGTCATGCGCAGGCCGTAACGCATGAGGTCCACGCGCCACTTGCGCATGATGCGGTAGTAGTCGATGCGCATCACCCGGGACGTGGAGTTGGTGATCACGCGGGCGGCCTCGTCCTCCTCGCCGCGGCGGGTCTCGGTGCGGAAGGAGACCTTGTGCTCCTTGCGCGAGCGCGATGACGCCTTGGAGGTGATCTCCGTGGCGTGCTTGGTGCTGGCCTGGCGCGACTCGTGGTCGGAGGTCGCGACGCCGTAGTTGAGGGTGCTGGTGACCGACACCGTGCCGTAGCTGCCGCTGGCCGTGACCCCGAAGTTGAGGTTGGTGTCGCGTTTGGATTCGTTGGTGGTCGACATGGCCACGTCCGTCTTCTCGGCCACGCCCTTCTCGGCGTACGTCTCCAGTTCGTCGGTGACGATCCGGGACAGCTCCTCGCTCTGCGTCGACCACTCCTTGTGGCTCACGCGGGCGGTCTCGCCGGGGGCCATGGGGATCGTCGAGACGAGTTCGCCGCGCTCCAGGCCCACCGGCTGCATCTCGATCCGTTCCAGATGCAGCCAGCCGACCGGCTGGATGCTGGCCTCCTCCAGGAAGCGGTCGACGAGCACGTCGACGTCGGTCGCGCCCGGCACGCCGCCCTCCGGGGTGCTCAGCGCGGCGACCACGCGTCCGATGGCGGCCAGTTCCCCTGGGCCGACGTGCGCGTAGAGCCGCGCGGTGCTCGCGGCGGCGGCCGGACCGGTGTCGGTCAGGGACGGCGCGATGGTCTCGAACGCCGGGTATAGGTCGGGTTGTTCGTCCCGCAGCCGCTCCCCCAGGGCCTCGGTCTCCGGTCGGCTCAGCCCCAGGGACCGCATGAAGTTCTGCTTCGCGAAGACGGACATCGACGAGGGGGCCCCGGTGGCGGTGCCGGGCTCGGGCTCGGCGGGCACAGCCTCCGGGACGGGTTGGGTGTAGGTCGCCTTGAGGATCGCCCGGGTCGAGTTGGTCAGTCCGGTCATGTGCGTCGTCCCCTCCGGCCGGTGCGGCTCGGCCGCTCCACGGGCGCGGCTCGGCCGCGACGGATCAACACGCTAGCAGCGCGGACGTGTTGCCTTCGTCACACTCACGGGTGAAGCCGGGCAGGACGGCCGGGGGTGGCGGCGACCCTCGAAAACGTACGCTAGGGTTGATCTTGTGCTCGTCGCCGAAGTGCCGGTGACAGGCCCGGCGTTGGTGGTCCAAGGAAAGGCGCCCCACTTCCTGTGGGGAGATGCAGGTGCAAGGCCTGCCCAGCGCTCGCGAAAGGCCCCGGTCTCCGTAACGGAGACCGGGGCCTTCTTGTCGTAGCGTCCCCGGTGTGGTCCAACTAGCCGGCCGTCACTGTTTGTTCACGCCCCGCATCGGTCGATGACGCGTTACCTGGCGGTAAGTCTTCATCCGGGGATCACACAC
>NZ_WMBF01000403.1:0-5921 GCF_019400875.1 Streptomyces anatolicus
GGCGTGGGGTTGGGCTTTGTGAAGGCGTGCTCCGTGTGGGCCGATCGCTCCGCGCGCGGCGAACGCGGTCGTGCTGCCGTACGGTCGGAGACATGCGCATTGTCATCGCTGGAGGTCATGGTCAGATCGCGCTGCGGCTGGAGCGCTTGCTCGCCGCGCGTGGTGACGAGGTCGCCGGGCTGATCCGCGACGCCGGGCAGGAAGCGGATCTGCGCGAGGCCGGTGCCGAACCGGTCCTGTGCGACCTGGAGTCGGCCTCGGTCGACCAGGTCGCCGAGCATCTGCGCGGTGCCGACGCGGCGGTCTTCGCGGCGGGCGCGGGGCCGGGCAGCGACGCCGGCCGCAAGGACACCGTGGACCGGGGCGCCGCCGTGCTCTTCGCGGACGCGGCGGAGCGGGCCGGGGTGCGGCGGTACATCGTCGTGTCGTCGATGGGCGCGGACCCCGCGCACCAGGGCGACGAGGTCTTCGACGCGTATCTGCGGGCCAAGGGCGAGGCGGACGCGAACGTACGCGCGCGTGCCGCGCTGGACTGGACGATCCTGCGTCCGGGGATGCTGACGGACGACGCGGGCACCGGTCTCGTACGCCTGGAGGCGTCGACCGGGCGGGGGCCGGTCCCTCGGGACGACGTCGCCGCGGTGCTCGCGGAGCTTCTGGAGACGTCGGCGACGGCCGGGCTGACGCTGGAACTGGTCAGCGGTTCGGTGCCGGTGTCGGTGGCCGTCAAGTCCGTTGCGGGGAACTGAGGTCCGTTACGGGACCCGGAGTGGCCCGAGAAGGCCCTGAGGGCCCCTCAGGCGGGTTCAGAACAGCGGGAGCTGGCCCGGCAGGTCCGGGACCGTGTAGCCGTCCAGAGCGGGCTGTACGGCGCCCAGCTGGGCGTGCCTGCGGGATCCCGGGCAGGAGACCAGGTCGCCGGTGACGCGCTGGCCCGGCGGGTCATGGCGGGCGAACCGTCCGCCGACGACGGCGATCTCGCGGCGGCACTCCGGGCAGTTTCTGCGGCGGGACGACATGGGGACAGTGTGCCCGGGGGCGGCGGGTGGGGCTCACTGCCCGTGCCGGGTGCCGCTAAGGCCGGGCGCTTTGAAGAACGTACGGCCATCTCACCGCCCCGCGCCCGCGCACCGCGCCCGCACCGCCCGCGCCAACTACGCGTAGGAATCGTGAAGTTGCGAATCCCGCTCACCGGCCCAGCCCTACCCTGGCCCGAAGCGGCCGGCACCTCGCGCCGCATGGACGCCTCGGATGTCTCGGATGCCTCGGAGAGCTGATGGAACCCGCCGTGATCGGAGCCCGGCTCGCGTCGAGCATCGTGGGGCCGCTGATCAGAAAGCTCTTCGTGGCCGAAGGCGCTGGAGCCGGCCTCGTCGACAGGCCCGTACGCGTGTCCCATCTCGTCTCCTTCCGGGGCGAGAAGCGGACGCTCTCCGACAAGGATCTGCACAAGATCTCAGAAGAGCTGGTCAAGCGTGCCGCCCACTCGACGGGCGTGGAGGAACGGCTGCCCTCCTTCGAGAAGCAGGCCGTCATCCACGCCGTCACCGACTCCCTGCGCTCCCTCGGCACGCTCGACATGGACGACGTACAGGCCGTGCACCTCGGCCATCTCCGGCTCTCCCAGCACCTGCGCGCCCAGAACAGGACGGCCACCCTCGGCCTCTCCCAGGACGCCGTCGCGCTGCACGCGGGCGTGCTGGACACCGCCTGCCTGCACATCCTGAACTTCTTCACCCAGCGGTCCACCTTCGTGCCGCGCACGCTCCTGGAGCAGAGCCGCGGCATCGAGGAGCTGACCCGCAAGATCGACTCCCTGATCACCCGGTCCCCGTCCCCCGCGGACGGCCCCTTCGAGGAGCACTATTCGGACTACATCGCGGCCAAGCACGGCAAGCTGAGCATCTTCGGCCTCGACCTGTCCGGAGCGCCGGAGAGCTGGCTGCTCGATGTGGCCTACCTCCGCCTGGGCGCGGCCGCCGACGCGCTGAGCGCCACCCCCACCGTGGTCCCGGCCGATCACGTACTCGCCGGCCGCAACCGCGTACTCCTGCGCGGTGTGGCGGGTTCGGGGAAGACCACCCTCGTCCAGTGGCTCGCGGTCTCCACCGCGAAGAGGTCACTCGATGAACAACTGCTCTATCTCTACGGACTCGTGCCGTTCGTGCTGCCCCTGCGCACGCTGACGCGCGGCGGCGCCCCGCTCCCCACCCCCGACCGATTCCTGTCCGCCGTGGACTGCCCGATCGCGGGCAGCCAGCCGCACGGGTGGATCGACAGGGTGCTGCGCGCGGGCCGCGGGCTCGTGCTCATCGACGGGATCGACGAGATTCCCGAGGACGACCGCAACGCCGCCCGGCACTGGCTCCGTGAACTCCTGAGCGCCTACCCCGACAACCGCTGGCTCGTCACGTCCAGGCCCTCGGCCGTACGGGAACGCTGGCTGACCGACGACGACTTCGCCGAGCTGGACCTCGCGCCCATGAACCGGGACAACATCGCCGAGTTCATCCAGCGCTGGCACAAGGCCGCCGGCATCAGTGACCAGTACGCCTCGGATCTGCTCCGCGCGGTCCGGGCCCAGCAGGACCTGAGCAGGCTCGCCATCAACCCCCTGATGTGCGGCCTGATCTGCGCCCTGCACCAGGACCGCCGCGGCTATCTGCCCCAGGGCCGCAAGGAGATCTACGACGCGGCGCTCTCCATGCTGCTCTTCCGGCGCGACCGCGAGCGCGGCGTCCACAAGTGCGGGCCGATCCACATCAGCGAGGCCGAGCACATCCAGCTGATCCAGAAGCTCGCCTACTGGATGATCCGCAACGGCCGCTCCGAGATGAACCGCACCGACGCCGTGGAACTCCTGGGCCATGTCCTGCCCGCCATGCCCAAGGTCGCCGAGCAGGGCACACCGGAAGCGGTCTACCGGCATCTGCTCGTCCGCAGCGGCCTGCTCCGGGAGCCGAGCGCGGACTCCATGGACTTCGTCCACCGGACCTTCCAGGACTATCTCGGGGCCAAGGCGGCGGTCGAGGGGCTCGACTTCGACTTCCTCATCGCCAACGCGCACCTGGACCAGTGGGAGGACGTCATCAGAATGGCCGTCGCCCACGCGCGGCCCACCGAGCGGACCTATCTCCTCAACGGCCTCATCAGGCGCGAGGACACCTCACGTCAGAGCCTGGACCGCCTCCACCTCCTCGCCGCCGCCTGCCTGGAGCACGCGACCGAACTCGCTCCCTCGGTCCGTGCCGAGGTGCAGGAGCGGGCGGCCGCGCTGATCCCGCCGCGTTCGGCGGATCAAGCCCGCGCCCTGGCCGAGGTCGGTCCCGTCGTACTCGAACTGCTGACCGGCCCCCGGGAGCTGCCACCGCGCCCGGCCACCCCTGACCCCTACGCCTCGGACGAGCAGAAGGCCGAGGCGCTGGCGGCGGAGGACGCACACCGGGCCGTGGCCGACGAGGCGTACTTCACCGTGCTCACGGCGACGCAGATCGCGACGTACGCCGCCATCGAGGTGCTAGCCCTGTACCGCAACCACCCCGACCTGCGCGTACGCAATGAACTCGCCCAGGCGTGGAACAGGTACGACACCGATCTGTACGGCCAGGAAGTCATCGCACACCTTGCCGATGAGGGGCTCTACTTCCCCGTCTCGAACCTGCGGGAACTGCGTGCGCTGCACAGTTTCGGCGGTCGCTCCCGCATCAAGATCACTGGCGAGCTGACCGTGGACGAGTTCGTCGCCGGCTGCCCGAGCCAGCGCCTCACCCATCTGTGGGTCGAGGCGGACATGGGGCCCACCTGGGACTGGCTGACCCTCTTCCCCAAGCTGTGCGAGCTGACCATCGAGACGCTTCTGCCGAGCATCGACCTCAGCACCCTGGAGCGCGTGCGCTCCCTGCTCACGCTCCGCGTCCCCGAGGACGCGGTCCTCGTCGGCGCGCACCTGCTGCCGGAGTCCACGAAGGTCGTGCGCGGGATCGGTGCCAACCCGGGGTAAATGAAGAAACCCCCTCCGATCTACGTTTCCGCAGATCGGAGGGGGTTTACCTTCATGTGGCGGCGCCAGGATTCGAACCTGGGAAGGCTGAGCCGGCAGATTTACAGTCTGCTCCCTTTGGCCGCTCGGGCACACCGCCGGGTTTGCTGCCTCGCCCCGCTTTCGCGGTGCTCCGTGGCAACGACGTAAACGATACCTGATGGACAGGGGTGCTTCGCCACCCGATTGAGCGGCACCCGGCGCGGGGGCGGTGGCTAGGCTTTGCGGATGCGGCCAGCGTCAGGCGGCCGTGTAACCGCTGAGTACGCATACCCCGATACAAGGAGCCACAGGACATGGCCGACTCCAGTTTCGACATCGTCTCGAAGGTCGAGCGGCAGGAAGTCGACAACGCCCTCAACCAGGCCGCCAAGGAGATCTCGCAGCGCTACGACTTCAAGGGCACGGGCGCCTCGATCTCGTGGTCCGGCGAGAAGATCCTGATGGAGGCGAGCGGCGAGGAGCGGGTCAAGGCGATCCTCGATGTCTTCCAGACCAAGCTGGTCAAGCGCGGCATCTCGCTGAAGGTGCTGGACGCGGGCGAGCCGCAGCTGTCCGGCAAGGAGTACAAGATCTTCGCCTCGATCGAGGAGGGCATCTCCCAGGACAACGCGAAGAAGGTCGCCAAGATCATCCGCGACGAGGGCCCGAAGGGCGTCAAGGCGCAGGTCCAGGGCGACGAGCTGCGCGTCAGCTCGAAGAGCCGGGACGACCTTCAGGCCGTGCAGGCGCTGCTCAAGGGCAAGGACTTCGACTTCGCACTGCAGTTCGTGAACTACCGGTAGGAGCGCGCGGCTGGCTCATTCTCGCCCTGGGCATGATCACCACCACGGCAGTACCGTCCCGAGCCATGAACATGAGGGGGATGTGGACGTACTGGGGCTACATCGCGGCGGCGGCTCTGATCGCCGCCTGGAGCAGCGGTGCTGCCACCGCTGTGCTTGTGGTCCTCTCACTGGCGGTCGTCTCGTACGCGGCCTTTCAGCTTCCCGTGTGGTGCGGAGCGGTGAACCGCAACGGCACCTACTGCCGGCGCAACGCCTCGGGGATCCTGATGGGCTGCGGGCTCCGGCAGCACCGGTGGCAGAAGATCAAGCTGATGGTTCTGCGGAGCAAGGCGGGAGACATCTCAAGGGCGGTCTTCCCGACGGCCAAGGAGAAGTTCGGGGCGTTCATCGCCGTGGGCGGGCTCGCGTCCGCCGTCGCGGCCGTGATCGTGCCGGTGGTCACCGGCTGAGCTGACGGGCGGGTCCCTCGTCGGGGCCCGCCCTTTGCTGTGCTCGGCGTCGGGAGTGGCCGAAAAGGATGCGGCAGGCGCTGGGCTCCTGGAGGACGCCTCTACGGAGTGACGCGGTTGCGGTGATCCGTAAGGTGCGGCGCATGACACAACAGCCAGAGCTTCGGCGGACCCTCGGTGTGTTCGACGCGGTGGTGATCGGTCTCGGGTCGATGGTGGGGGCGGGCATCTTCGCGGCGCTCGGGCCCGCCGCGGGCGCGGCGGGGTCGGGACTGCTGGTCGGGCTCGCGGTCGCCGCCGTGGTCGCGTACTGCAACGCGACGGCGTCGGCGCGGCTCGCCGCCCGCTATCCCGCGTCGGGCGGCACCTACGTCTATGGGCGGGAGCGGCTCGGGGAGTTCTGGGGGTATCTGGCGGGCTGGGCGTTCGTCGTCGGCAAGACCGCGTCGTGCGCGGCGATGGCGCTGACCGTGGGGGCGTACGTCTGGCCGGGGCAGGCGCACGCGGTGGCGGTCGCGGCCGTCGTGCTGCTGACGGCCGTGAACTACCTGGGCGTTCAGAAGTCGGCGTGGCTGACGCGGGGGATCGTGGCGGTGGTGCTCGCCGTGCTGGCGGCGGTCGTCGTCGCCTGCCTCGGGTCGGGGG
>NZ_WMBF01000404.1:0-5897 GCF_019400875.1 Streptomyces anatolicus
CCCTGCTGGTCCGCGACCGCCGCGTCAGATCAGGTCGTCGCGGGTGACGCGGCGGTCGCGGACCAGCAGGGCGTCGCCCTCGCGGACCAGCAGGTCCTCGCAGAGCGTGCTGGCCTTGATGACGGCCTGGCCGCCGCGCGGGGTCTCGATGACCAGCGCGTAGCAGCGGGCGGACACCGTGCCCGCCTCGCGCTCCTCCACGGCGACCATGCCGAGCCAGTGGCGGCGCTGGATGCCCTGGGCCGCGTACGCGTCGGTGGCCTGCTGGGCGGCGGCGGTGATCGCGGCGCGGCCCGCGGCGGGCTCGGGGTGGGCGTTGGCGGCGAACACGCCGCCCTCGGTGAACGTCTCGGCCCACTCGCGCACCCTGCCGCTGTCGAGGAGCTGCATCTGCTGCGCGTAGAACTGCTGCACCTGGTGGTAGGTCTCGGCGGCACCGGTGCGCGTCGCCTGCTCGGCCACGGACATGGCGGGTTCCTCCCCTGTTCTCGGAATACGGATACGAGCTTCGCCCCGCGGGCTCGAACCGGCCTCGGGCAGCGGTGGACCCCCGGCGTCCACCACGGCTCGATACCGGTTCGAGGCCGGGGGGCGAGCGTGAGCGCCATTACGTCACCCGTGAGGAGAGCAGGACATGGCGCACGCCGAGCAGCACGCAGGGCAGTCGCACCCCCAGGAGGGGCCGGAGCAGCGGGTCGCCCTGGTCACCGGGGCCACCAGCGGGATCGGTCTGGCCGTCGCGCGCGATCTGGCCGCCAAGGGCCTGAACGTCTTCATCTGCGCCCGCGACGAGGAGAAGGTCGGCCTCACCGTCAAGGAGCTGCGCGAGGAGGGCCTTGAGGTGGCCGGCACGGCCGCGGACGTCCGTGACCCGGGGTCGGTGCGCGATCTGGTGGCCGCCGCCGTCGCCGCGTACGGCCGTATCGACGTCCTGGTGAACAACGCGGGCCGCAGCGGCGGCGGGGTGACCGCCGATGTCACCGACGAGCTGTGGTTCGACGTCATCAACACCAACCTCAACAGCGTGTTCCTGGTGACGCGCGAGGTGCTGCGCGAGGGCGGCCTGCGGGAGCGTGGCTGGGGCCGCGTCATCAACATCGCCTCCACGGCGGGCAAGCAGGGCGTCGTCCTCGGCGCCCCCTACTCGGCCTCCAAGCACGGTGTCGTCGGCTTCACCAAGGCCCTCGGCAACGAGCTGGCGCCGACCGGCATCACCGTCAACGCGGTCTGCCCCGGCTATGTCGAGACGCCGATGGCCGCGCGGGTGCGGGAGGGGTACGCGGCGGCGTACGACACGACCGAGGAGGCGGTGATGGCGAAGTTCACCGCCAAGATCCCGCTCGGCCGGTACTCCACGCCGGAGGAAGTAGCCGGTCTGGTCGGCTACTTGACCACGGACACCGCCGCGTCCCTGACCTCGCAGGCCCTCAACGTCTGCGGTGGCCTCGGCAACTTCTGAGTACGGCAAGACCCGCGAGAAGCCAGAGCGACCTGAGCGTCCAGAGCCGACCAGAGCAACCTGAACAAGGGGAAACGCACGTGTCCGTGACCGGAAAGCACCACACCCTGCACACCATCGACGTCGCCGCCCCGGCCGCGGCGGTGTACGGGATCGTCGCCGACGTCACCCGGTGGCCGCAGTACTTCGCGCCCAACGTCCACGTCGAGCACGTGGAGCGGGAGCCGGGCAGCGAGCGCATCCGCATCTGGGCCACCGCCAACGGCGAGGTCAAGGCGTGGACCTCGCGCCGCGAACTCGACGCGCAGAAGCTGACGGTCACCTTCCGGCAGGAGGTCTCGCAGCCGCCGGTCGCCGTCATGGGCGGGCGCTGGGCCGTCACGCCCGTGGACGAGGGCCACTGCACGCTGGAGCTGCACCACGACTTCAGCGCCGTGGACGACGACCCGGCGGGCGAGCGGTGGATCACCGAGGCGGTGGAGCGCAACAGCGCCAAGGAGCTGGCGGCCGTCAAGGAACTCGCCGAGCTGGGCGCCGAGCTGGACGATCTGGTGTTCGCCTTCGAGGACACCGTGCGGATCGAGGCCGCCGGGGCCGACGTCTTCGACTTCCTCAACCGCGCGGATCTGTGGCCCGAGCGGCTGCCGCACGTGGCCCGCCTGGACCTGCGCGAGGACGTTCCCGGCATCCAGGTGATGGCGATGGACACGCGTGCCGCCGACGGTTCGACGCACACCACCGAGTCGGTCCGGGTGGTCTTCGGCAAGGACCGCATCGTCTACAAGCAGACGACGGTACCCGCCCTGATGACCGCGCACACCGGTGCCTGGACCATCGCCGAGACCGACGGCGGCGTGTACGTGACCTCCCGGCACACCGTCACCGTCCGCGCCGACGCCGTCGAGCGCGTCCTGGGCGAGGGCCGTACGGTCGCCGACGCCCGCGCCTACCTCCACAAGGCGCTGAGCACCAACAGCACCACCACGCTGCGGCACGCCCGGGCGTACGCGGAGGGCCGCCGTGGCTGACACGCTGGACGGACTGCTCTCCCGCGCCGCGAGCGCCCACCCTCGGCGCACCGCCGTGGCCCTCTCCGGCACCGGCGAGCACCTGGACTTCGGCACGCTGGACGCTCGCGTCACCGCGGCGGCCCACGGCCTGCGCGCGCTGCGGCTCGCGCCGGGCGCGACGGTCGCCGTGGCGTCGGTCCTGCACCCGGACTTCGCCGTCGCCTACTACGCGGCGGCGCGCGCGGGCCTGGTCACCGCCGTGGTCAACCCGCTGCTGCGGGAGGAGGACCTGCTGCACGTGCTCACGCTCGGCGCCGCCGAGGTGGCCTTCGTGGACGGGCCCCTGTACGAACGCCTGAAGCCGGTCCAGCACCGGTTGCCGGGGCTGCGGCGCGTGGTGCTGATGGGCAGGGGTGGAACGCCGGAGCGCACGGCACCGGGCGCGTTCGACGGCTCGGGGCACATGGGGCTCGCGGAGCTGATCGCCGAGGGCGAGGGCGCTCCCGATGGGGAGCCGCCCGCTGCCGATCCGGACGCCGTCGTCTGCGTGCAGTTCACCAGTGGTACCACCGGGCGGCCCAAGGCCGTTCGGCTCACCCATCGCAACCTCACGCATAACGCCACCCAGATCGCGGCCGCCCACCGCGTGGACGCCTCCTCGGTCTGCCTCAACCATCTGCCGACCTACCACCCGATGCACCTCAACTCGGCGGTCGCAGCAGGCGCCACGCAGGTGCTCTGCCCGGCCGGTGACCCGGCCGAGGCCGTCGCCGCCGCCAACGCGCACCGGGCCACGCACCTCTACAGCCTCCCCGTACGGCTGATCCGTCTCGCCGCGCACCCGGACCTCCGCGCGCTCACCCTGGAGACGGTCCGGCGCATCGCCTCCGGTGGCTCCGCGCTGCCCGCCCCCGCCGCCCGCGCCCTCACCGAGCACTTCGGCATCCCCGTGCTCCAGGGCTACGGGCTCGCGGAGACCTCCCCGCTGACCCACAGCGACGACCCCGACCACCCGGTCCACGGCTCGGTCGGCCGGCCGCTGCCCGGCACCGAGTGCCGGGTGGTGGACGTGGCGAGCCGCGCGGTCCTGGCCACCGGCGAGGTGGGCGAGGTGCAGCTGCGCGGGCCCCAGTTGATGAAGGGCTACCTCGGCGGCCCCGACGGGACCGGCCTGGAGCCCGACGGCTGGCTCTCCACCGGCGATGTCGGGCGGATCGCGGACGACGGGCGGCTCTTCCTCGTCGACCGGCTCAAGGACGTCTTCAAGTGCGACAACTTCCTCGTCGCCCCCTCGGAGGTGGAGCAGGTCCTCAACCGGCACCCCCGGGTCGCCGACTCCGTCGTCGTCGACCTGCCGCACGAGTTCAGCGGCGCGGTGGCCGGCGCCCTCGTCGTCCTGACGGGTGCGGGGGAAGACGGTGACCTCCGTACCGCACTGGCCGAAGTCGTCTCCGAGGTCAACGGTCAACTCCCCTACTACCAGCAGCTCCAGCACGCCGAACCGGTCGCCGCCATCCCCCGCTCCGGCAACGGCAAGATCCAGCGCCGTGAGCTGCGGGAGCGGCTGCTCGCGTTGCGTGCACAAAGCGGCGTGACAGGCCATGCCCAGCACCCCGCCGACCCCTCCCCGACCACTCCGCCGAAGGAAACCGCCATGAGCGCACCGCAGTTCACCGTCGTCAACACCTTCACCCTCAAGGACCCGGCACGGGCCGAGGAGTTCGAGCGCCGCTTCCTCGACCACGTCCAGTGGATGCGGCAGCAGCCCGGCTTCGTCGCGCACCAGGCCGTGCGCCGCGCCGACCAGCCCGAGGTGTACGTCAACTTCGGCTGGTGGCAGACCGGCGAGCAGTTCAAGCAGGTGCTCTCCAGCGACACGTTCCAGGCACACGCGAAAGCCTTCCACGAGCTGGTCACCGTGGACGCCGACCCCTCCCTCGCCGTACTGCGCCTCGACGGCGACGGCGACGGCGACGGCCCGGACGCGGACGACGGCTCCGTGCTCGTGGTCGAGTACCTGACCGCGACCGGCGACCCGGCGGAGCTGGAGCGCGCCTACCGCGCCTACGCCGAGGAGGCCCGCACCGCGCCCGGGTTCCGCCACACCGACCTCGCCCGCTCGGTGGCCGCCCGCCCCGGCGGCTACAGCGCCCTGACCCGCTGGAGCGGCGAGGAGGCGCTGGAGGCCGCCCGTTCCGGCGCCGCCTACGCGGCCGTCCGTGCACTCGCCGACGTGACGACCGTCGTGGCCACGCCCGTCGCCGGTACCCGCGCGGCCCTGGGCGGCGGCCGTGACTGACCCGGGCCGGCTCGGTCTGGCCGGGCGGACGGCCCTGGTCACCGGGGGCACCCGGGGCGTGGGCCTCGCCATCGCCCGCAAGCTGTGCGCCGAGGGCTGCCGGGTCGTCGTCAACCACTCCCGGCCGGGGCCCGAGGCCGAGCAGGCCGTGGCGGAGCTGACGGCGGCGGGCGGTGACGCGCTGGCCATCCGGGCGGACGTACGCGAACCGGCCGCCCTCGACCGGCTCTTCGCGGAGGTCAAGGAGCGCTTCGGGCGCCTGGACGTGTTCGTGCACAACGCGGCCACGTTCCATCCCTCGCCCGCCGTGGGCGCCGACCGGGCGGGCGTCGCCGCCGACCTCGCGCTCGCCCTTGATCCGCTGCTGCACGGGGCGCCCGCCCTCGCGGAGCTGATGGCGGGCGGCGCGGGCCGCGTCGTCGCGGTCTCCAGCAGCGGCGCGCGCGCCGCCGTACCCATGTATGTGGGCCAGGGCCTGGCGAAGGCCGCCCTGGAGAGCCTGGTGCGCTATCTGGCGGTCGAGCTTGCCGGGCGGGGCATCGCCGTCAACGCGGTCTCCACGGCGAAGATCGATAAGGGAGCCGAGGGGGCTGTGACCCCCCAGCCGGAGGTGGTCGCCGCGCTCGCGGCCCGCACCCCGGCCGGGCGCCTCACGCGCCCCGAGGACGTGGCCGACGTCGTGGCGCTGCTGTGCACGGACGAGGCCGGCTGGATCCACGGCCAGGTGATCACCGCCGACGGCGGTCTGGGACTGAGGGGCTGAGCGGAGTGAGCGGAATGGGCGCCGACGCCGGAGAGAACGCGGCCGCCGAAGCGGGCGTCCGGGACTCCGTCGCCGTCGACACGGACGTGTGCGTCGTCGGGGCGGGGCCCGCCGGGCTCGTACTCGCCCTGCTGCTGCTGAAGTCCGGCGTGCGGGTCGCCGTGGTGGAGCGGGCCCGCGCCCACCAGCGGGAGTTCCGGGGCGAGATCGTGCAGCCCGGCGCCATGGCACTGCTCGACCGGCTCGGGGTGCTCGCCGGGGCGCGGGCGCGGGGCTGCCACCGGCACTCCCGCTTCCGGCTCGTCGAGCGGGAGCGGGTGCTGCTCGACATCGACTACGGCGCCCTGCCCGCCCCCTACGACCACC
>NZ_WMBF01000405.1:0-5890 GCF_019400875.1 Streptomyces anatolicus
GTCCTGCGGGGAAGCCGCTAGCATCGGCCAGCATCGGCGGGCACGTTCCCCCGGCTCTCCACGGGCCGGGCGGGCCCCACCACCCCCAGGCCAGGGAGCGCATCGTGCTGATCACCCACGACACCCGGTGTTCTCTCGACGCCGTGGTCGATCTGGTGAACACCGCACCGGAGGAGGACGGCGCCGACGAGCTGACCGACCTGGCGTCGCTCGGTGATTTCGTACGTACGCACGGAGTGAGCGGGGTCGAAAGGCTCGCGGAACGTGACCTGGTGGATGTGCGCCGGGTCCGGGGCCGCTTCGCGGAGGTGTTCGCCAACCCCGAGCCCCGGGCCGCGTCCACGATCATCAACGAGCTGATCGCGGCGGCGGGCACCACGCCCCGGCTCACCGACCACGACGGCTACGACTGGCACATCCACTACTTCGCGCCCGGCGCTTCCGTCGCGGACCACCTGGCGGCCGACTGCGGGATGGCGCTGGCGTTCTTCGTGGTCGCCGGGGAGCAGGAGCGGCTGCGGCGCTGTGAGGCACCGGACTGCCGGCGCGCCTTCGTCGACCTCTCCCGCAATCGCTCGCGCCGCTACTGCGACAGCCGCACCTGCGGGAACCGCCTGCACGTCGCCGCGTACCGCGCCCGCCGCAAGGAAGCCGCGGGTTAGGGTCCTGCCCCGTCGGATCAGGTCGCGGGACAGGATTCAGAGCAGCAGCAGATCGTGCAGCGACGCCAGCAGGATCAGCATGCCGATCACCGTCAGGAAGATCATCAGGGGTGGCTGGGAGAGGGCGAAGAGGCAGCCTCGCGGTTCTTCGTCGGTGGCGAGCCGCGCTTCGTCGGCAGGTCGTCGCTCCGGGGCCGGTGCCGCTTGCCGTCCGTCGTCCGGCGGGGCGGCATCGCCCGGTGTGGTGGTGTCAAGCATCTCGCGGTGATGATGACGCAGACGACCGGCCTCCGATGACCAACACGCCAAAATGAAGCGGGAGTTCGCCGGAACCCGTGAACAGGGAAAAGGCCAGCGCCCGGCGCGTTCCGCCCGTGGCCGGCGGCCGTACACCCCGGGGACATCCGAGGGCGCCGCCCGCACTCGAACGAGGGAGTCGTCGTGGCCCTGGAGCGCGGCCGGACGGCTTTCGCCGTCAGATGCCGTGCTTCTTCAGGATCGCCTCGATGTCGCTGAAGTCCTCCGCGGGCGCGGCGGCCTTCTGCTTGGCCGCGGGCTTCGCGGCGGTGCTGGGTCCGGCGCCCTGGCCGAGCGAGGGTGCCGAGGCCGCGGGGGCCACCGCGTCGCGCTGGGCGGCCTTCGCGGCCCTGCGCTCCTTGCGGGTGCCGCCCCTGCGGCGCTCCACCGCGCGCGTGCCGAGGAACATCAGCCAGGCCGCGCCGAGCACCCCGAAGCCGACCCACGCCTTGAGGCTGAAGGCGGTGTCGGCGGCCCATCCGACGACGCCGGTCAGCACGAGCCCCACCGGCACCAGGGAGTACGCGAGGAGGCGGGCCGCGGTCAGGAAACGCTTGCGGTAGGCCGTGACCGCGGCGATGCCGAGCCCGGCCGCGGATACGGCGGAACAGACGGTCTCGGCAATCATCCGGTCCTCCAGGCAGTCAGGCGTACGTCGTCCATGACGCGGTCGTCCCTTCCATCCTGCACCGGGTGGGGGCCGCGCAACCACGGCCGGGGCGGACCTCAGGGACATCTCCGGGTCATCTAGGGGTCGGAACTCCTCCCCAGGTGCCGGTTGGGTGGGCGGCCCGCGGGCTGGAAGACTGTCCCCATGAGCGACTCCCGTCCTGACCAACCCGCCCGCCCCGTCGTCGTCGACGTCTGGTGCGAGCTGCAGTGCCCCGACTGCCGTACCGCCCTCGACGACGTGCGCGCCCTGCGCGCCCGCTACGGCGACCGCGTCGAGCTGCGCCTGCGCCACTTCCCCCTCGAGAAGCACAAGCACTCCTTCGCCGCCGCCCAGGCCGCCGAGGAGGCCTTCGAGCAGGGCGCGGGCTGGCCGTACGTCGAGGCGGTGCTCGCCGGGGTCGAGGAGCTGGACCGCCGGGGCGAGCCCTTCCTGGTGGAGACCGCGCGTGAACTGGATCTGGACGCCGAGGAGTTCGACACCGCCCTGATCGACGGGCGGCACATCCTGATCGTCGACGCCGACCAGGCCGAGGGCAAGGCCATCGGGGTCACCGGCACGCCGACGTACGTCGTCGACGGCGAGCGTCTGGACGGCGGCAAGAGCCAGGCGGGGCTGCGGGAGCGCGTCGAGGAGATCACCGACCGGCTCCTGGCGGGCGAGGGCTCTTAGGGCCTGTCCTAGTCCCCGGAGCAGCGGCTCCCTACAGCAGCGGCTTGTAGAGGGAGTACGAGACCGGTTCGTAGCCCAGAGACTCGTACAGGCACAGGGCCGTGGCGTTGCCCGCGAAGACGCTGAGGCCGATCCGGTCGCGGCCCCCCGCGCGGGCCTGCGCCTCGGCCAGCAGCATCAGGGCGCGGCCATGGCCGCGCCCCCGGCAGTCCTCGTCGACCTCGACGCGGAAGACGAACGCGTCGTCGTCGCGGAGCGCGAGCCACAGGGCGCCGACCTTCGCGCCCTCCTGGGTGAGCACGCTCAGCAGGGTGTCGGGGGTGGCCAGGCCCTGCGGCAGCAGCTCGGCGTGGTCGGCCTCGGACTTGGCGCGCGCCTGCGCCTCGGGCACGCCCCGGTCGATCCAGCTCCGCGTATAGCTCCCCTGAGCCCGCGCCAGCCATGGCCCGTACTCGCCCTCGGTCATCGGCCGCCCCTCGACGCCCGGCGGCAGCGCGGCGGGCTCGGCCGGCACCGGCTTCGCCATCCGGCGGTTGCGCTCCACGTAGCCGAGCGCCGTCGCCAGTGGCAGGGCCCCCGGGGCCTGGGCGGGGACGGTCACCTCGATGCGCCTGCAGCCCCAGCCGCGGGCCACCTCCTCGGCGGCCAGCGCCGCGACCGTGCCGCGGCCACGCCTGCGGTCCGGCTCGGCTATCCGCAGGTCCCGCACCCGGCAGACCTGCGGCCCGAAGACGTCATGGGTGGCGAGGTCGACGGACCCCACCGGCCGGCTGTTCACGCACACGTCGTACGTGCGCGCCCTGGCGCCGTAGGCGCCCCGCTGGAGCGGCCCGGTCGGCCGCAGGGTCGTGGTCATCACAGGTGTTCTACCCACCCAGGCCCCGCGGCGTCACGGGATTTTCGGCGGACCGGGGCACTCACGGATCGAGGTCGTCCGCGGCCCGCTCGTCGAAGGTCCGCATCGCCTTGGTGGTCATCGGCCCCGGGGCCTGCGGCAGTTGGCGCCCGTCGACGCGGTGCACGCCCTGGACGTCACGCAGTGTGGACGTCAGGAAGATCTCGTCGGCGTGCTCCAGGACGTCCAGCGGAAGGTCGCTCTCGCGGGCGCCCGTCCACTCGACGGCCAGCTCGCGCGTGATGCCCGCGAGGCATCCGGAGGTGACCGGCGGGGTGAGGATCTCGCCGTCGACCACGACGAAGACGTTGGAGCCGGTGCCCTCGCAGAGCTGCCCGACCGTGTTCGCGAACAGCGCCTCCGAGGCGCCCTGCTCGTGGGCGCGGGCAAGGGCGACGACGTTCTCGGCGTACGAGGTGGTCTTCAGGCCGGTCAGGGCGCCGCGTTCGTTGCGGGTCCACGGCACGGTGATCACGGCGGTGGAGTCCGGGCGCCGCGCGGCCTCGCCGAGGGCGACGATGAGCGTGGTGCCCTGGTCGCCGCGGTCGGAGCCGAGCGGCGAGAGGCCTCCGGTGTAGGTGATCCGCAGCCGTCCCAGCGGGAGCGGGTTGGCCTCCAGGACGGCGGCGCAGGCGCGGCGCACCTCGTCGAGGTCGGGCTCGGGCAGCCCCAGGCCGCGCGCCGAGCGGGCGAGCCTCGCCAGGTGGCGGGTGAGGGCGAAGGTCCTGCCCTCGACGGACTTCACCGTCTCGAAGATGCCGTCGCCCACCGTAAGGCCGTGGTCGAGCACGGAGACGCGCGCGGAGTCGACGTCCCGCAGCCCACCGTTGAGCCATATCTTCACGTTGAGATTCCTCCACTCGCTTCGTACGCCCCCGACGCTACCGCCAGCAGCCGTGCGGCCTTCAGCTCGGTCTCCCGCCACTCCCCCTGGGGGTCCGAGCCCCAGGTGATGCCCGCTCCGGTGCCGAAGCGCAGCATCCCCTCGGCCCGGTCGATCCAGAAGGTGCGGATGCCGACGGCCAGCTCTCCGGTGCCCCGGTCGGCGTCCACCCAGCCGATGCCGCCGCAGTACGGACCTCTGGGCACCGTCTCCAGCTCGTCGATGATCCGCAGGGCGCTGGACTTGGGGGCGCCGGTGACGGAGCCGGGCGGGAACGTCGCCTCGAACAGTTCGGGCCAGCCCGCGCCGGGGCGCAGCTCCCCGTGGACGGTGGAGACGAGGTGGACGAGGCCGGGGTGCTTCTCGACCACGCAGAGGTCGGGGACGGTCACGGAGCCGGTCGCGCAGACGCGTCCCAGGTCGTTGCGGACGAGGTCCACGATCATGACGTTCTCGGCGTAGTCCTTCTCCAGTAGGTCCGCCTCGGTCCGGCCTGTGCCCTTGATGGGCCCCGACTCCACGACCCGGCCCTCGCGGCGCAGGAACAGCTCGGGGGAAGCGGTGGCCAGCTCCACGCCGTGGCCGGGCAGGCGAATCGTTCCGGCATAGGGAGCGGGGTTCCCGCGCGCGAGGAGGGCCGTCAGGGCGTCCACGTCGGCGTCGGCGGGGACGGGCGCGGAGAGGACGCGGCAGAGGTTCGCCTGGTAGACCTCGCCGACCGCGATGTACGCGCGTATCCGACGTACGCCCTCCGTGTACGCGGCGCGGTCCAGTGACGACGTCCAGTCACCGGCGCCCGGACCCCGCCACCTTCCCGGCACGGGCGCGGGCACGGCCTCGCGGCGTACGTCGTCGAAGCGGGCGCAGACCAGGCCTCCCTCGAAGTCCGCGGACACCGCCCAGAAGCCGGACGAGTCAAGGGCCGCGGGGTCGCTGGTCACGTCGCGCAGACCGGTGGCCACGAGAGGGCCGAAGCGGGCCATGGGGGGAAGCGCCGGTGACGACGTCAGAGGGGGGTTGTGCACGTCTGCGAGTCTATGACCGGTGCCCCGGGCCCGCCCCGGACCGGTCACACCGCAGCACGCTGCGCAAACGCGTTTTTGTACTGGCCCAGGAATCCGCTAGAGTTCAACACGTCGCCGGGACGCGCAAGCGGACCGGGAAAGACAAGCGGACGTAGCTCAGTTGGTAGAGCGCAACCTTGCCAAGGTTGAGGTCGCCAGTTCGAACCTGGTCGTCCGCTCGCAGGAAAGAGGGGGATCTTCCCGAACCCCCGCACTCCTGGTGGAGTGGCCGAGAGGCGAGGCAACGGCCTGCAAAGCCGTCTACACGGGTTCAAATCCCGTCTCCACCTCCAAGGACGATTAGCTCAGCGGGAGAGCGCTTCCCTGACACGGAAGAGGTCACTGGTTCAATCCCAGTATCGTCCACTGATCTTCACGAAGACCGTCTCGGCGGGTTCCTTCATGAGGGTCGTTCCCGCGCGATTAGCTCAGCGGGAGAGCGCTTCCCTGACACGGAAGAGGTCACTGGTTCAATCCCAGTATCGCGCACGCAGTACGCAGCACACGCAGGTTGACCTGCGCGATTAGCTCAGCGGGAGAGCGCTTCCCTGACACGGAAGAGGTCACTGGTTCAATCCCAGTATCGCGCACCACCACACGAAGCCCCGGCCGTCTCCACGGCCGGGGCTTCGTCGTTCCCCTGACGGGTCAGGAGCGGCTCATCAGGAAGAGAAGAGCATGTGCCCGAAGCTCTTGTGACGCTTGCCGTGGCCGTAGTGACCGCCATGGCCGCCGTGACCACCGTGG
>NZ_WMBF01000406.1:0-5830 GCF_019400875.1 Streptomyces anatolicus
CCATTGGCGGGCGCCCCTTACGCATGCATGCCGCACGAGGTTACGGAAGCGCCAGCATCCGCTCCAGCGCCATCTTGGCGAACTGCTCGGTCTCGCGGTCGACCTGGATCTGGTTGACGAGGTTGCCCTCGGCCAGCGACTCCAGCGTCCAGACCAGGTGCGGCAGGTCGATGCGGTTCATGGTCGAGCAGAAGCAGACCGTCTTGTCGAGGAAGACGATCTCCTTGTCCTCGGCGGCGAAACGGTTCGCCAGGCGGCGTACGAGGTTCAGCTCCGTGCCGATGGCCCACTTCGAGCCGGCGGGCGCCGCCTCCAGGGGCTTGATGATGTGCTCCGTGGAGCCCACGTAGTCGGCGGCGGCCACGACCTCGTGCTTGCACTCCGGGTGCACCAGGACGTTCACGCCCGGTATCCGCGCGCGCACGTCCTCGACCGACTCCAGCGAGAAGCGGCCGTGCACCGAGCAGTGCCCGCGCCACAGGATCATCTTCGCGTCGCGCAGCTGCTCGACGGTGAGGCCGCCGTTCGGCTTGTGCGGGTTGTAGACCACGCAGTCGTCGAGCGAGAAGCCCATGTCGCGCACGGCGGTGTTGCGGCCCAGGTGCTGGTCGGGCAGGAAGAGCACCTTGGTCGACGCGGGGTCGCCCTGCGCGTAGGCCCACTCGAGGGCGCGCTTGGCGTTCGACGACGTACAGATCGTGCCGCCGTGCTTGCCGGTGAAGGCCTTGATGTCGGCGGAGGAGTTCATGTACGAGACGGGGACGACCTGCTCGGCGATGCCGGCCTCGGTCAGCACGTCCCAGCACTCGGCGACCTGCTCGGCGGTGGCCATGTCGGCCATCGAGCAGCCGGCGGCCAGGTCGGGCAGGACGACCTTCTGGTCGTCGCCGGTCAGGATGTCGGCGGACTCGGCCATGAAGTGCACACCGCAGAAGACGATGTACTCGGCGTCGGGCCGCGCGGCGGCGTCGCGTGCCAGCTTGAAGGAGTCACCGGTCACATCCGCGAACTGGATGACCTCGTCGCGCTGGTAGTGGTGGCCGAGCACGAAGACCTTGTCCCCGAGCTTCTCCTTGGCGGCCCGGGCACGCTCCACCAGGTCCGGGTCGGAGGGGGAGGGCAGGTCACCGGGGCACTCCACGCCGCGCTCGCTCTTGGGGTCGGCCTCGCGGCCGAGCAGCAGCAGGGCGAGCGGCGTGGGCTGAACCTCAAGGTCCACGAGGTCCACGGGGGACTGGGCGGTGGTCACGACACGCACCCTTTCTCTTCAGCAGTCGAGCCTTTTCGTCGAATTGACGTTATCTATCATAACCGCTTCACGTCAGTTTGACGATGGCCATATTGTCGATGTGACGAATTCGCCGGGCCCCTCGCCCGGCGCCCCACGGAAAACCATGTGCGAGCATGAAGGGGTAAGACGTAAGCGCTCGGCCCGGAATGAATCCGCGGCCCCGCCGGTTGCAACCGTCGGCAAGCAGTCTCCGTACAACCCGGGAGAGAAGCAGATGTCCGTATCGGACGAGACCACCACCGTGAGCGACGGCATCCTCCTGTCGGACGCCGCCGCGGCCAAGGTGAAGGGCCTGCTGGAGCAGGAAGGCCGGGACGACCTGGCGCTGCGCGTGGCCGTCCAGCCCGGCGGCTGCTCGGGCCTGCGCTACCAGCTGTTCTTCGACGAGCGCACGCTCGACGGCGACGTCGTCAAGGACTTCGACGGCGTGAAGGTCGTCACCGACCGGATGAGCGCTCCCTACCTGGGCGGCGCCTCCATCGACTTCGTCGACACCATCGAGAAGCAGGGCTTCACGATCGACAACCCGAACGCCACCGGCTCCTGCGCCTGCGGCGACTCCTTCAGCTAAATCTGTAGGCGTACGCGTACGACGGCGGCGGCTCCCTGGAATCCCAGGGAGCCGCCGCCGTCGTCTGTGCCGGTCGCCCGCGCAGGGCCGGACGCCGGTCGCTACTTCCGCTTCACCGTCTCACCGGCGCCGTCCACGACCTCGCGCTCACCCAGCGGCTTGTCCAGGGTGACCGTCTCCGAGAGCCGCTTGGCGACCATGACGCAGACCTTGTCCTTCTGCTCGGTCTCCTTCACGGTCACCGTCACGCGCTCGCCGGTCTCCCGCGCGGACGCGGAGTACTCGCTGCACACGCCGCCCCAGAAGTGCACCGTCAGCTTCCTGCCGTCGGCGCTGTAGGACTCGACGGGCACCGAACCCTTGTCGCGGGGCCGCTCCGGCTTCCCGGGGGGCGTGGGCGTGCCCGGAGTGCTCGGCGACGTCAGGTACTTGGGGGCGACCGCCGGGTGCGTCACCGTGAAGGTATCTGCCGCGCCCTGCGGCTTCACCTCGAACAGCCATGACGGTACGAGGGTCTGCCTGCCGCCCACGAAGTGCGTCGCGAGCCCGAACGTGGCGCCGCTGACGGCGATCGAACGCGGCTTCGGGGGCTTGGACGACGGCTCGCAGGGCGCCTGCTCCGCGCCGCCGCCCGCCTTGATGCCGCCGCCCTCCGCCTTCGTGCTGTCATCGGCGTGCGGCACCGGAGTCGCACAGCCGCCGATGCCGACGCGCCCGTCGCCACGGGTCGAGTTCAGCTGGTCCAGGGCCTCCCGCGCGCTGATCACCGGATACTCGGCGCCCTTCACCGGCGCCTTCAACTGGCCGCTGCCGCCCACCACTTTGCCGTCCGGGCCGACCTGGACACCGGTCGACCAGCCGTAGGTCGGCAGGCCGTCCACCTTCGGGTCGGCGTTCACCACGCGTACGGCGCCCATGAGCTGGCGGGCGTCCAGCTTCGCGTCGTCCTGGCCGAGCGCCTTGAGGAGCGGCGCCGCCGCCTTCTTGGCCGCCTTCTCGCTCACGGCGTCGTCCGCGTCGCCGTGGGGGAGGGGGGAGGTGGCCGAACAGGGCTTGGCCTTCGGGCAGTTGTCCGTGCCACCCGTGCCGTGCCCGGCGTAGGTCCAGGTGCCGGGCGCCTGCTTGGTCACCTGGAGCGAGGGGCCCGAGCCGTCCTTGTCCTGCCCCACCCGCCAGGCGCCGTCCCGTGACGTCGGCGTCCCGGAGAGGCCGAGCGCCTTCGCGAGCGCGGTGACCTCGGCACGGGTGACCTCGCCGCGCGCGTGGTGGACGTAGGCCGACTCCGGGCCCTTGGGCAGCTTGCCGGTCGCCTTGTACATGGCGCCGCTCGGGTCGGGCTCGCCAGGCGCGATGCCGGCGGTCCCGCCCGTGCCGTCCGTGCCCTTGTCGGCGCCCTCGCCCTGCCGGTCGGCGCCCGTATACCCGTCGAGCGCGAGCGGCGGCGGATCGCCGCCGTTCCCCGCCGGGGCCCCGTCGCCGCCCTTGCCGCCACCGCCGGACGCGGTCGCGGCGAAGTACGCGCCACCGCCGCCGACCAGCAGCACGGTGGCCGCGACCGAGGCGACGGCGAGGCGCGCACGCCGCCGCTGCCGCTCGGCCACCTCATGATCGGATCGCTCGGTGCTCACCGCATCGCTCCTTCGACTGCACTGCTGTCCCTGGACACCCACAGGTATCCCTGGAAACCCGGGAATGGGCTTCGTCGTATCCCACTTCCCCTCAACGGGGGACGGCGATGGGACGCAGCGGGGGAGCGCACGGTTCCCTCGGCGCGCGCCCGGCCCCTGAGCCGGTCTCCTCAGTCCCCGTACTCGGACATCCCGTCGATGAGGCGGGCGGAGGAGGATGGCACGGTGACTCCGTGGATCAGGGACGGCGGCACGGGGGCGGCGGCGGCCTTGGCGGGGGCACTCCAGTGCGGAGCCATGCGGGCGCAGTCGCCGCGCAGGGTCGCCATGGTCTCCGGGGACTCCAGACCTTCGGCGGGGAGCCTGGCGGCACGCTTCGGAGCGACATCCTTCGAGATAAGGGTCATAACGGCACCGTAAGCATGTGACCGGCGAGGAACAAAGCCCTACTATCGGGTAGTTTTGCCTCTTCAGGTGCAGGTGTTCGACCCGGTAACGTGAACTGTCAACCCCTCGCCTCTCCTCCACAGGAGCACCCAGCCGTGCGTATCGCAGTCACCGGCTCCATCGCCACCGACCATCTGATGACCTTCCCCGGCCGCTTCGCCGACCAGCTGGTCGCCGATCAGCTGCACACGGTCTCCCTCTCCTTCCTGGTCGACGCCCTCGACGTCCGCAGGGGAGGCGTGGCCGCCAACATCACCTTCGGCATGGGCCAGCTCGGCACCCACCCGATCCTGGTCGGCGCCGCCGGCTCCGACTTCGACGAGTACCGCGCCTGGCTCGACCGGCACGGCGTGGACACCGCCTCGGTACGGATCTCCGAGACGCTGCACACCGCGCGCTTCGTCTGCACCACGGACGCCGACCACAACCAGATCGGCTCCTTCTACACGGGCGCGATGAGCGAGGCCCGCCTCATCGAACTGAAGACCGTCGCCGACCGCGTGGGCGGGCTCGACCTGGTCCTGATCGGTGCCGACGACCCCGAGGCGATGCTCCGGCACACCGAGGAGTGCCGCACCCGGAAGATCCCGTTCGCCGCGGACTTCTCGCAGCAGATCGCCCGCATGGAGGGCGACGAGATCCGCACCCTCCTGGACGGCGCCACCTACCTCTTCTCGAACGAGTACGAGAAGGGCCTCATCGAGTCCAAGACCGGCTGGACCAACGCCGAGATCCTCTCCCGCGTCGGCCACCGCGTGACCACCCTCGGCGCCAACGGCGTACGCATCGAGGCCGTCGGCAAGGACCCGATCGAGGTCGGCGTCCCGCAGGAGGAGGCGAAGGTCGAGCCGACCGGCGTCGGCGACGCGTTCCGCGCGGGCTTCCTCTCCGGCCTCGCCTGGGGCGTCTCCCACGAGCGCGCCGCGCAGGTGGGCTGCATGCTCGCCACCCTGGTCATCGAGACCGTCGGCACCCAGGAGTACGAGCTGCGCCGCAGCAACTTCATGGACCGCTTCACCAAGGCGTACGGCCACGAGGCCGCCGCCGAGGTCAGCGCCCGCCTCGTCTGATCACGAGCGCCGGCGGACCTCGTACGCGCTGCCCCGGTCCGCCGACCGCTCACCCACGTACTCCTGACCGCGCATCTCGCACCACGCCGGGATGTCGAGCCGCGCCGCCTCGTCGTCGGCGAGCACGGTCACCGTCCCGCCCACCGGGACGTCCCCGATGACCTTCGCCAGCTCGATGACGGGGATCGGGCACCGCTTGCCGACCGCGTCGACCACGAGCGACCCCCCTTCCGTACGCGCCTGGGCCCCACCCGGCGCGCCCAGCTTCTCCCGCACCTCGCGGACGGCGCCGGGCAGCACGTCGAGGAACCGCTCCACCTCGGCGGCCTCCGTGCCGGCCGGCAGCGAGACCCGGACGTTCCCCTCGCTCAGCACACCCATCGCCCTGAGCACATGGCTCGGGGTCAGCGTCGAACTGGTGCACGACGAGCCGGACGAGACGGAGAAGCCCGCCCGGTCCAGCTCGTGCAGCAGGGTCTCTCCGTCGACATAGAGACAAGAGAAGGTGACGAGGTGCGGAAGCCGCCGCACGGGATCGCCCACCACCTCCACGTCCGGCACGCTCCCCGGCACCCGCGCCCTGATCCGCTCGGTCAGCTCCCGCAGCCGCGCGCCCTCCGCCTCGGCCTCGGCCCGCACCGCGCGCAGCGAGGCCGCCGCCGCGACGATCGCCGGGATGTTCTCGAAACCGGCGGCACGCCCCGACTCCCGCTCGTCGACCGGGCCTTGAGCGGCGAAGCGCACCCCTTTGCGTACGACGAGAAGCCCGACCCCCGCCGGCCCGCCCCACTTATGGGCACTCCCGGTGAGCAGCGACCACTCC
>NZ_WMBF01000407.1:0-5822 GCF_019400875.1 Streptomyces anatolicus
GAACGGCCCCTATCTGGAGCCCGCGCGGCCCGCGTCCGCGCAGCTCGGCGCCGGCCGGACGCGCCGTGTGCCGGCATCCGGCACGCAACCGCTCAGCGGGAGACTCGACTTGTCCGGCCCCCAGGGGGCGCAACTGCGCACCGCGATCGCCTCGGTGCATCGCATCTGTCCGGAGTTCAACCCCGTGCAGGTGCTCCGCCGGAGCGGGCGCACCGTCCTGCTCGTCGGTACGGCGGGACGCGGTGCCGCCGTCGCTAAGTGTTTACTGGACCACTCCCCGCTGTGGGCCGACCGGATCCGGCACGAAATAGCGGCCTATCGTTCGTTCGTCCGGCACCGCCCGCCCGTACGGGCGCCTCGGTTGATCGCCGCCGATCCCGAGGACTGCACGCTGGTGATCGAGCGGATGCCGGGGCGGGTGGCAGCACTCCAGCGCCACCCGATCGAGTCCCCGCCGCGTGCGGACATCCGGGCGGCGCTCGGTTCCGTGCTGCGGCTGAACCAGTGGCGGCCGCCGGCGGAGATGTTCGGCAGGCCGATGGAGTACGGCAGGCGGATCTCCCGCTTCCACGAGCTGGGCCTGCTGACCGACCGTGACATGGGCGATCTGCAGAAGCTGCTGCAGGGCATCGCGCACTCGGCCGTCCACCAGGGCGACGGGCCCGAGTCCATGTGGCAGTTCTGCCACGGTGACGCCCTGCTGTCGAACATCCTGCTCTCGCCCGCCGGACCCGTCCTTGTCGACTGGGAGCACGCGGGCTGGTACCTGCCGGGGTACGACCTGGCGACGCTGTGGGCGGTGCTGGGTGACGCGCCGGTGGCGCGGCGCGAGATCAGTCAGCTGGCGCAGTCGGCGGGTCCCGCGGCACGCGACGCGTTCCTGGTCAACCTCATGCTGGTGCTGACCCGTGAGATCCGTACGTACGAGACGGCCGTGCAGCGTTCGATGCACGAAGCGGCCCCGACGGCATCGGGCCCGGCCCATCCCGGTGCCGCGCCGTCCGGTGAGGAACAGCGGCTGCTGCTGAGGCGGCTGCCCGTAAGGGCCCGGCTGCTGGGGCTGTCCGCCGCCGTACGGACCGGGCTGCTGCGGCTGTTGCCCGCCGTACGGGCCTGGTTCGTTGTAGCTCATCGCGTGGGTCCCCCTTGAACACTCTGAACACTGGTGTCTCCGGCCATCCTGAACGACGTTCAGACCCCGTGGAGGCCCGGACCGCAAGCGATGTCGAATATTCCGGTTTCGGGACCGGTCCCGGGCCCCCCTAAACTGACCGCGTGACCGAGAACGCTCAGCAGCAGCCCCCAGCGACCACTCCCGAACTGCCGACCCAGTACGCGTCGGCCGAGGTAGAGGGGCCGCTGTACGAGCGCTGGGTGGAACGGGGCTACTTCTCCGCCGACGAGAAGAGCGAGAAGCCGCCGTACACCGTCGTCATCCCCCCGCCGAACGTGACGGGCGCGCTCCACCTGGGCCACGCCTTCGAGCACACGCTCATCGACGCCCTCACCCGCCGCAAGCGCATGCAGGGCTTCGAGACGCTGTGGCAGCCCGGCATGGACCACGCGGGCATCGCCACGCAGAACGTGGTCGAGCGCGAGCTGGCCAAGGAGGGCAAGTCCCGCCACGACCTGGGCCGCGAGGCGTTCATCGAGCGCGTCTGGAAGTGGAAGGGCGAGTCCGGCGGCCAGATCTCCGGCCAGATGCGCCGCCTCGGCGACGGCGTCGACTGGGAGCGCGAGCGCTTCACCATGGACGAGGGCCTCTCGCAGGCCGTCCAGACCATCTTCAAGAAGCTCTACGACGACGAGCTGATCTACCGCGCCGAGCGCATCATCAACTGGTGCCCGCGCTGTCTGACGGCGATCTCGGACATCGAGGTCGAGTACCAGGACGACGACGGCGAGCTGGTCTCCATCAAGTACGGCGAGGGGGACGAGACGCTGGTCGTCGCCACCACCCGCGCCGAGACGATGCTCGGCGACACCGCCGTCGCCGTCCACCCCGAGGACGAGCGGTACAAGCACCTCGTCGGCAAGCAGATCAAGCTGCCGCTCACCGACCGCACGATCCCGGTCGTCGCCGACGAGCACGTCGACCCCGAGTTCGGCACCGGCGCCGTCAAGGTGACCCCCGCGCACGACCCGAACGACTTCGAGATCGGCCAGCGCCACAGCCTGCCGAACATCGCGGTCATGGACGAGCACGCCGTCATCACCGCGCACGGCCCCTTCCAGGGCCTTGACCGCCTTGAGGCCCGCTCCGCCATCGTCGGCGCGCTGCGCGCCGAGGGCCGCATCGTCGCCGAGAAGCGCCCGTACACCCACTCGGTCGGCCACTGCTCGCGCTGCAAGACCACCATCGAGCCGCGCCTGTCGATGCAGTGGTGGGTCAAGGTCGGCCCGCTCGCGAAGGCCGCCGGTGACGCGGTCCGCGACGGCAAGGTCAAGATCCACCCGCAGGAGATGGAGAAGCGGTACTTCGACTGGGTCGACAACCTCCACGACTGGTGCATCTCGCGCCAGCTCTGGTGGGGCCACCGCATCCCCGTCTGGTACGGCCCGAACGGCGAAGTCGTCTGCGTCGGCCCCGACGAGGAGCCCCCCACCGGCGAGGGCTGGCGCCAGGACAACGATGTGCTCGACACGTGGTTCTCCTCCGGCCTGTGGCCGTTCTCCACGCTGGGCTGGCCCGAGCAGACGGAATCGCTCGCGAAGTTCTACCCGAACTCGGTCCTCGTCACCGGCTACGACATCCTCTTCTTCTGGGTCGCCCGGATGATGATGTTCGGCCTGTACGCGATGGACGGCACCCCGCCGTTCCACACGATCGTGCTGCACGGCATGGTCCGCGACCAGTTCGGCAAGAAGATGTCGAAGTCCTTCGGCAACGCGGTCAACCCGCTGGACTGGATGGACAAGTACGGCTCGGACGCCCTGCGCTTCACGCTCGCCCGCGGCGCCAACCCGGGCACCGACGTGCCGATCGGCGAGGACTGGGTCCAGGGCTCGCGCAACTTCGCCAACAAGATCTGGAACGCCACGCGCTTCGCGATGATGAACGGCGCCACGATCGAGGGCGACCTGCCCCCGGCCGAGCAGCTGTCCGCCACCGACCGCTGGGTGCTCTCCCGCCTGAACGCGACGGTCGCCGAAGTCGACGCGCTCTACGACGACTACCAGTTCGCCAAGCTCTCCGACGCCCTCTTCCACTTCGCGTGGGACGAGGTCTTCGACTGGTACGTCGAGCTGTCCAAGACCACGTTCATGGCGGGCGGCGAGGGCGCGAAGGTCTCGGCCCGCGTGCTCGGCGAGGTCCTTGACGTCACGCTGCGCCTGCTCCACCCGATCGTGCCGTTCGTGACGGAGACGCTGTGGACGGCGCTGACCGGCGGCGAGTCGCTCGTCATCGCCGACTGGCCCGCCACTGTGCTGGTTCCTGGGGCTGACGCCCCGGGCGGCTTCCGCGACGCCGGTGCCGAGCGGGAGATCGAGACCCTTCAGCAGGTCATCACGGAGGTCCGCCGCTTCCGCGCCGACCAGGGCCTCCAGCCGGGCCAGAAGGTCCCGGCGCGCCTCACCCTGGACGGCACGGCGCTCGCCCCGCACGAGGCCGCCATCCGCCAGCTGCTCCGCCTGCTGCCGGAGGGTGACGCCTTCACGGCGACGGCGACGCTGCCGGTCTCGGGCGCCACGGTCGCGCTCGACCTGTCCGGCACGATCGACGTGGCCGCCGAGCGCAAGCGCCTGGCCAAGGACCTCGCCGCCGCCGAGAAGGAGAAGGCCCAGGCCGAGGCGAAGCTCGGGAACGAGGCGTTCCTGGCGAAGGCGCCCGACCAGGTCGTGGACAAGATCCGCGGCCGCCTCACCAAGGCGGAGGCGGACATCGCCCGCCTGACGGCGCAGCTCGAGGCGCTGCCGGCCGCCTGATCGGACCGAGCCGAAGGCCCCCGGGACCGCACACGCGGCTTCCGGGGGCCTTTGCCGTACGAGGGTCAGGCGAGGGGGTGGGTGTCGCGGGTCCGCTCGTCGGCGGGGCCCGCGGGCGAGATGAGGTCGACCGGCTCGAAGACCACCTCGGCCGGGCCCTCGCGCGGGGCCGGTGGCTCGAGGCCGAGCCGGTCCAGCTCCGCGCCCGCCAGGGCGTCCAGGATCTCCGGATCGCCGTGCCGCCAGCCCCAGGCGAGGCTGCCCGGGGTCGCGTCGGGGATCTCCGACGCGGTGGCGGCCACCTCGTCGAGGGGGCGCAGCAGCGAGCGCAGGGCCAGCAGGTCGCGGCCGTCGTCGGAGGCGGCGAGGTCCCGCGCCGCGCCCGCCTGGCGGATCCACCGCAGCCGGCGCGGCAGCCAGACCGCGAGGACGAGCCCCACGGGTACGACGAACAGGGCGAGGGCGCCCACGGCGACCGCGGTGCGCACCGCCACCGGGTCCATGGCGTCGACGGCGTCCGCCACGCGCCGCAGCGCCGTGTCGAAGCGTCCGCCGACCAGCGGCAGCGGTGCCCTGCGCTCCTGGAGGGCGCGAGGGAGGGCGAGCAGACAGGCCAGCCGGTACGCGGTGAGGGCGGCGGCGGCCCACAGCGCGGTCCAGAGCAGGACCCCGGCGTCACCGGCGAGCTGATGGGTCCGCCGGGCGGAATTCTGGGCATACCACATGGTCAGATCTGACCCCCGGCACGGGCCGGGGCCCGTCCGCCGCGCCGCGTGGCCGTGCGAGCCCGTGCCGCAAATCACCAAATCAGGGCCATAAGTCCGATGAATCGGGCCGAAAGACCTTGGATGATGGAGGGCATGCACGTCCGCCCCGCCGCCCAGGCGATTCGCCAGGCGGCGGCCATCGGCCGTCGCCTCGCCGAGCGCTGGGGCAAGGCCCCGCGGGCCCTGGACCTGCTCACCGCGCTGAGCGCGCTGGCGCTGATGAGCCTGGACGTGCCGGGCCTCGCGGCGGCGGACAACTCCCTCACGGGCCCGATGGCCGCCCTCGTCCTGACAGCGGGCGCGGCGTCCCTGCTGGTGCGGCGCCGGGTGCCCTGGGTGACGTATGGCGTCGCGCTCTTCCTGCTCGGCTGGCTGCACGAGCTGACGCTGACGCAGTTCGCGCTGTACTCGCTGGGGCGCTACCGGGGGCGCCGGGCCGGGATGCTCGGGGTCGTCGGGTACGTGGCGTTCGCGTACGCGATGTTCCTGCTGCCCGGCTGGCCGCCGCACCGGGGCGAGACGCTCAGCGAGTTCCTGAGCCTGGTCGTGCCGATCGGGGTGCTCGCGGCCGGGGTCGGCGTCGCCGCGAACCGGCAGGACCTCGTCCGCGAGCTGGAGGCCCAGCGCGCGGAGACGGACACGCTGCACGCCGTCCAGCAGGAGCGGGCCCGCATCGCGCGGGACGTGCACGACTTCGTGGGGCGCGAGCTGACGCTGCTGAGCGTGCGGTCCCAGGTGCTGGCGCGGCGGGCCTCCGGTGGGCCCTTCGAAGAGGGGTTCGAGGAGCTTTCGGAGACGGCGCGCAGTGCGCATCGGATGCTGAACGAGATCATCGTGCAGCGGGGGCTGGATGGGGCGCCGACGCCTGGTCTCGACGCCCTTCCTGAACTCGCCGAGCGCAGCGGGCGTGCGGGGAGCCCTGTGGAGCTTCTGGTGGCACCGGCCGCCCATCGGCTCTCTCCGCTGCGGCAGGCGGCGGTGCATCGGGTGGTCCAGGAGTGTCTGACCAACGCGGCCAAGCACGCTCCGGGGGAGCGGGTCACTGTCCGGGTGGACGTGGAGGGCGGGCGCCTTGGGATCGCCGTGCGCAACGCGCTGCCGGCGTCGGCGCCCGCGTCGGCGCCGGTT
>NZ_WMBF01000408.1:0-5807 GCF_019400875.1 Streptomyces anatolicus
GCGGAAGAGGGCGTTGCGGAACTCGCCGGAGGCGTAGCCGGGCCGGGGGCCTAGCCTGGCCGGGGGCCTTGGGGTGGATTGCTGCGGGTCTGTTGTGGCTGAGCGCGCAGTTCCTCGCGCCCCTTTGGGGCGCCTCACGCTGCCTGCGTGGCAGGTTGCCGTCGCTGCGCTGGGCGCCGGGCTCGGGGGGCGGATCGCTGCCGGGCCGCCGTGGCTGAGCGCGCAGTTCCCCGCGCCCCTTTGGGGCGCCTTCACGTGCGGGATAGCGTCGGGGGCATGAGCCTTGACTTTGGTCTTCCGCCGCGGCTTGGGCAACTTGCCTTTCATGGGCCCCTTTCCGACGCACGCGCGCGGCGGCTTGTCGGGCGGGTCTCGGCTGCCGGGCCCCGTACCGTTCTTGATATCGGGTGCGGGTGGGGCGAGTTGTTGCTCCGGGTGCTCGATGTCTCGCCGGGAGCCACCGGCGTCGGGGTCGATATCGCGGGCGACGACCTGGCCCGCGGGCGTGCCATCGCCGAGGAGCGCGGGCTCGGTGAGCGGGTCGTCTTCGTCGAGGAGTCCGCGAGGGGCACCACCCGCGACCCGGCCGACCTCGTGCTCTGCCTCGGCTCCAGCCAGGCGCTCAGCGCCGCCGCGCCGCCCCTCGCGACGGTCGAGGCCCTGCGTGCGCTGCGCGGGCTTGTGACTTCCGGTGGTCGGGTGGTCCTTGGGGAGGGCTTCTGGCAGCGGGCCCCTACCGAGGGCGAGCTTGCCGGGATGTGGCCTGGCGCCCGCGCGGACGAGTATCTGTCGCTCGGTGACCTGGTGGACGCGGCGATCGACGCGGGGTTCCGTCCGCTGTGGGTGGAGACGGCGAGCGAGGAGGAGTGGGAGGAGTTCGAGTCGGGCTACCGCAGCGGCGTCGAGGAGTGGCTCGCCGCGCACCCGGACCACCCCTCGGCCGCCGAGACCCGCGCGAAGGTGGACGCCCAGCGCTCCACATGGCTGCGCGGCTACCGCAATGTGCTCGGCCTCGCGTATCTGACCTTGATCCCCGTCGGCTGAGGCGGGTTAGGGTCGTACGGTGAGCGCGAGAGTCACGGCCGTCAGCGGCAACGCCACGTACTCCTTCAGCAAGCCGAACCGCGAGAGCGTCACGCTGATCGCGGGGTTCGGCGTCGAGGGGGACGTACACGCCGGTGAGAAGGTCAAGCACCGCTTCCGCATGCGGCGGAACCCCGACCAGCCGAACCTCCGCCAGGTCCACCTCATCCACGAGGAGCTGTTCGACGAGCTGGCGGCGGACGGCTTCACCGTGGCCCCGGGCGAGCTGGGCGAGAACATCACCACGCGCGGCGTCGACCTCCTCGGCCTGCCCACGGGGACGCTGCTGCGCCTCGGCGGTTCCGCCGTCGTGGAGGTCACGGGGCTGCGCAACCCGTGCCGCCAGCTCGACGCGTTCCGGGCAGGGCTCATGAAGAGGCTCGTCGGACGCGACGCCAAGGGCGCTGTCGCCCACAAGGCGGGCATCATGAGCGTGGTCCTTCAGGGCGGCGAGATCCGTCCCGGTGATCCGATCGAGGTCGTCCTGCCCGAGGGCCCCCGCCACCCGCTGAGGACCGTCTGAAGCATCGCCCGGCGGGGGACCGCTACTTGATGGTGGTGTCGCCGAGCGCCTCAAGCACCCGCCGGAGACCGTCCCCCGCCGCATCGACCAGCTCCCGGTCCACGTCGGCGAGCAGCACTTCGTAGTTGGCCAGGTGGTCGGCGAAGGCGGCCCGGACGACCTCGTGCCCGCGCTCGGTGAGGCGGATCTTGACGCTGCGCCGGTCCTCCGTGTCGCGTACGCGCTCCACCAGGCCCTTGGCCTCCATCTTGTCGATGCGGTTGGTGATGGTGCCGGACGACACCATGGACGCCTTGAGGAAGGTGCCGGCGGTCAGGGCGTAGGGCGGCCCGGAGCGCTGGAGCGTGGTGAGGACGTCGAACTCGCCGACGTCCAGGCCGTGTTGGCCCGCGACGGTCTTGACCGACCTGTCGACCACGAGGGCCAGTCGCTGGATGCGGCCGAAGAGCTGCACGGGCCACAGCTCCTCCTCCAGGTCGGGCCGTTCCTTGGCCCACTGACCGATGATCGCGTCCACGGCGTCACTCATCGCTGCCACTCCTCTCGATACGCACTATCTCAGTAGAGACTCTACCAGTCCTGGTTCTCTTAGTTTCGAGATACTTTACTCTGGGATTGTCGAATGCTTTTATCTCACTATCGAGATTGTCGAGACCGAACGACAGGAGTACGTCAATGTCCGAGCTGTCCCTTCACCCCGCCGCCCAGGACCTCCTCTTCCGCGAGGCCCGCACCGCGAACACCTTCACCGACGAGCCGGTCACCGAGGAGCAGGTCCGGGCGGTCTACGACCTGGTGAAGTACGCCCCCACCGCCTACAACATGTCGCCGCTGCGGGTGGTCCTCGTCCGGTCCGCCGACGCCCGCGAGCGGCTCGGGGAGCTGATGGCCGACGGCAACAGGCAGAAGACGCTGGCCGCCCCGCTGGCCGCGATCCTCGCCACCGACAACGAGTTCCACGAGGAACTGCCCTCGCTGCTCCCGCACTTCCCGCAGGCCAAGGACCTCCTCTTCGCCGACCGCGCGGTCCGGGAGGAGTCCGCGCTGGTCAACGGCGTGCTCCAGGCCGCCTACTTCATACTCGGCGTCCGCGCGGCGGGGCTGGCCGCCGGGCCCATGACCGGCTTCGACTTCCCGGGCGTGCAGAAGGAGTTCCTGGACGACGACCACACCCCGCTGATGGTCGTGAACATCGGCAAGCCGGGGCCTGACGCCTGGTTCCCCCGTTCACCGCGGCTCGACTACGGCCAAGTCGTCACCTCCGTCTGAACCCCCTGACCCGATCGGAGCCGCCGGCATGTCCGTGCTCACGCAGACCCACTCCCGCCCCGTCCCGCAGGCGGCATCCGTCACCCCGCCACCGACCGCCGCGCGCGCCCCGCGCCAAGTCCCGGCCGTGTGGCTGGCGTTGCTGGCCACCCCGGTCGCCGCGAGCGCCAACAGCCCCGTGCTGATACTCCCCGACATGGCCGGCTCGCTCGGGATCCGTACAGCCACCGCCACCTGGCTCGTCACCGTGTTCGCCTGGGCCATGGCCGTCGGCACCCCGCTGATGGCGGCACTCCTGCGCCGCCGTGGCCTTGGCACCACGCTCAAGCTGAGCGCCGCCCTGGTGGTGGCCGGCACCGCGGTCCTCGCCGCGGCGCCCTGGCTGCCGCTGGCCATGGCGGGGCGGGCCGCGCAGGCGGCGGGCGGCGCGGGCCTGGTGACCGCGGCGATGAGCCTGGCGGGCTCGGTCCGCCGGATGGGCGTGATCACCGCGGGCTTCGGAACACTCGGAGCGGTCGGGCCGCTCCTCGGCTCGGCCGTCGCGGGCACCGCTTCCTGGCGGGTGTCCCTGGCCGTCGGCGCGGTCGCCCTCCTCGCCCTGCCCGCGGTCCTACGCCGCGCCGACCTGTCCGCACCGCGAGGGAGCACCCCGTTCGACGGGCGGGGCGCCGCCCTGCTGGTCCTGACGGCGACGGCCCTTGTGCTCATCCCGCGCTACCCGCTCCCGGCGGTGGCCGCCGCACTGGCGACGGCCGTGCCGCTGGCCCTGCACATCCGCGCGCATCCCACCGGTTTCGTGCCGATGGCCCTGCTGCGCACCCGCGCCTTCGTCCTCTCCGCCGCGCTCGCCTGCACCTTCGCGACCTCGTACTTCACCCTGCTCTTCACGGTCCCGCAGCTGCTGGGCGAGCGCACCGACTGGTCGGCCGCCACGATCGGCACCGGCCAGCTGGTGACCCTCCTCGTCGGCTCCGCGCTCTCCATGGCGCTGGCCGCGGCCTCCGCCCGGATGAGCCGCCCACGGGTCCTGACGATCCTGCTCACCGTCGGCGCGCTCGCACCGCTCACCGCCGCGCTGACCCCCTGGGCGCCGCTGCTCCTGCTGGTCGCGACGCTGGCCGTCTTCACGACCAGCGCCGGCCAGGCGACGCTCATGGTGTACGCGACCAAGGCCGCGCCGGATGCCCAACGCCCCACCGGCATCGGCCTGTTCAACCTCTGCTACCAGCTCGGCGGCGCCTTCGGCCCGGCGATCGCGGCGGCCGTCGCGCTGGGCGGATGAGGCGGGGCGGATGAGGCGGGGGGCGGTCGGCGCCGCCCGTGGGCTGGGCCGCTCAGCCCTCCCCCTCCCCCTGGCCGGGGGCGGTGACGGACTCCGCCAGGAGATCGACGTACGCGGTGGTCCACGCCTCGACCGTGGCCCGGTCCCACAGGTCGGTCGAGTACTCCAGGTAACCGGAGAGGACATCGCCCGTGGGGATCAGACCGAAGTTGAACTCCGAGCGCGCACCCGGCACCGCGAGGTCCTCCACCGCCGTGGTCACGCCGGGCAGTTCGATGTCCGTATCCAGCGAACTCTGGTACTGGAAACCGAGCGGCAGCCGGTCGGGGACCTCGACCCCCAGCGCCTCCCGCAGCTCCTCCGCCACCGCCCGGATCGGCGCGGCGTGGTCGATCGCCCCGACCACACCGCGCGCCACCTGGTCCACCAGCGCGCCGAACGTCTCGGCCTCGCCGCCGCGGACCCGGAGCGTGAAGGACGACACCGTGCAGGCCGCCAGGGCCTCGAACTCGCGCCGCTCACGGTTGGCGTAGGAGATGCCGAGTACGACGTCCTGCTCGCCCGTCACCTTCGCGACCAGGCGGGCAAGGGCGGCCGCCGTCACCGCGAAGGGCGTCGTCCGGTGCCGCCGCGCCAGCGCCTCCACGCCGGTCCGCACCGCGCTCCCCACGGTGAACAGCACCACGTCGCCCTCCCCGCTCAGCTGCTCGGGGCGGGGCCGGTCCAGCGGAAGGGCCAGGTCGAAGGGGGCGCCCGCCAGCTCCCGTGCCCAGTAGTCGACCAGGCGGCCCCTGTCCTGGGTGCGGCTGCGGTCCTGCTGCCAGCGCGCGTACTCGCTCGGCTGCGGCACGCTCTCCGGCAGGCCGTGGGGCTCTCCGGTGACCTCCGCTCGGTACAGCGCGGCCAGTTCGCGCAGCAGGACGCTGACCGACCAGCCGTCGCAGGCCGAGTGGTGCAGGACGAAGAGGAGCGCCCAGCGGTCGGCGCCGGTGCGCAACAGGCGCAGCACCGGGGCGAGTTCGGCCCGGATGTCGAACGGCTCGGCGGCCGTCTCCGCCGCCAGGCGCTCGGCCTCCGCCTCCGCATCGGCCACGTCCGCGGGGTCCGGGCACGCGACCAGATCCTCCTCGGGCAGCTCGACCGGTCGTGGGCGCAGCGCCTCCTGCCACCACTCGCCCGTCGCCTCGTCCTGCACGAGGCGGGTACGCAACGCCTCGTGGCGAGCGACCAGCTGGGTCAGCGCGGCGCGCAGGGCGGGTACGTCGAGCGCGCCCGTGAAGGTGAGGCGCATCGCCACGTTGTAGATCTCGGGGCGGGGGTGGGTCAGGTGCCGGGTGATGAAGGCGCTCTGCTGGGCGGTGACGGGGGCGCGGCCGAGTACGTCGGCGGCGGTTCCGTTACTTCCGCTGCTCTCGCTTCCGTCCCCGTCTCCATTCACCGCGAGGTACCGCGCCATGGCGCCCAGCGTGGGCTGCTCGTAGAAGCGGGCGACGGGGTACTCGACGCCGAACTCCTCCCGCACGCTGTTGACGAGCCGGATGGCCGTGAGGGAGTGCCCGCCAAGATCGAAGAACGAGGCATCGGCCCCGACCAGCGCGGGATCGATCTCGAATTCGTCGGCCCACAGCTGCCGCACGCGCGCTTCTACGT
>NZ_WMBF01000409.1:0-5795 GCF_019400875.1 Streptomyces anatolicus
GGGTCGCGCTGGGAGTGGACGAGGACGACGCCGGGCGCGGCGAAGGCGGCGACGATGTCGACGTGGCCGAGGGTGCCGTAGCCGTGGCCGGGGTAGTCGGCGGTGAGGCCGCGCGGCAGCCAGATCGCCTTGGTGGTGCCGAGCTGGGCGTGGATCTCCGCCTCGACCTCCGCCTTGGTCAGGCCGGGGTTGCGCTCGGGGCCGAGCTGGACGGTCTCGGTGAGCAGGACGGTGCCCTCGCCGTCGACGTGGATGCCGCCGCCCTCGTTCACGAGCTTCGAGGGGTACGTACGGGCTCCGGCGAGGTCGGCGACGTACGCCCCGATCTTGGAGTCGTGGTCCCAGCGGGCCCACTCCTGGGCGCCCCAGCCGTTGAACGTCCAGTCCACGGCGGCCAGTTGGCCCTTGCCGTCGGTGAGGAAGGTCGGGCCGATGTCCCGCATCCAGGCGTCGTCAAGCTCCCGCTCCACCACCTCGATGTCCGGGCCGAGGAGTTCCTTGGCGTACGTGGACTGGGCCGGGCCGCAGACCACGGTGACCGGCTCGAAGCGGCGTACGGCACGGGCCACGTTCGCCCAGGCGAGGCGGGACTCGTCCAGACCCTCGGGGTCGTCGAAGGTGGGGTTGGGGCACGGCCACGCCATCCAGGTGCGCTCGTGCGGGGCCCACTCGGCGGGCATGCGGAAGCCGTCGGCGGCAGCAGACATGACGTACACCTTTAAAGGAAGTAGAGGCGGTTGAGGGAGACGGAGTCGGCGGGGTCCGAGCGGACCGGGTCGCCGTCGAGGGTGACGAGGCCGGTCTTCTGGTTCACGTCGATGGAGCCGGTACGGGAGTTCAGGCGCAGGTCGGCCGGGCCGATGCCCCGCGTGCCGCGCACCGCGACCCGGCGGCGGCGGGTTGGCATCTTGTCGTTGCCCTGGTCGATGGCGGCCTGTGCGACGAACGCCACGGAGATGTCGGCGGGCACGGCGCCGTGCGCGCCGAACAGCGGCCCGAGGACGAGCGGTTCACAGGTGTCGGTGGCGGCGTTGGGGTCGCCGGTGACGCCGTACGCGGGGAAGCCGGACTTGAGCACCATCTGCGGCTTGGCGCCGAAGTACTGGGGGCGCCACAGCACGATGTCGGCCAGCTTGCCGACCTCCAGGGAGCCCACCTCGTGGGCGAGGCCGTGCGCGAGGGCGGGGTTGATGGTCAGCTTGGCGATGTAGCGCAGGACGCGCGCGTTGTCGTCGTGCGGGCCGTCGCCCTCCATGGGGCCCAGCTCGGCCTTCATCTTCCCGGCCATCGCGAAGGTGCGGCGCACGGTCTCACCGGCGCGGCCCATGCCCTGCGCGTCGGACGAGGTGATGCCGATGGCGCCCAGGTCGTGCAGCACGTCCTCGGCGCCCATCGTCCCCGCGCGGATGCGGTCGCGGGCCATGGCCGCGTCGCCCGGCAGATCCGTCTTCAGGTCGTGGACGGAGACGATCATGCCGTAGTGCTCGGCGACGGCGTCCCGGCCGAAGGGCAGGGTGGGGTTGGTGGAGGAGCCGATGACGTTCGGCACGCCCGCCATCTTCAGGACGTTCGGTACGTGTCCGCCGCCGCAGCCCTCGATGTGGAAGGCGTGGATGGTCCGCCCTTCGAGCACCTTCAGGGTGTCCTCGACGGAGAGGCATTCGTTCAACCCGTCGCTGTGCAGGGCGACTTGGACGTCGTACTCCTCGGCGACGCGCAGCGCCGTGTCCAGGGCGCGGGTGTGCGCGCCCATGTCCTCGTGCACCTTGAAGCCGGACGCGCCGCCCTCGGCGAGCGCCTCGATCAGCGGGGCGTCGTGCGAGGACGAGCCGCGGCCGAGGAAGCCGATGTTGACGGGCCAGGCGTCGAAGGCGTTGAACGCGTGGCGCAGCGCCCAGGGCGAGTTGACGCCGACGCCCCATACCGGCCCGAACTCCTGGCCGATGATCGTGGTGACGCCGGAGGCGAGGGAGGCCTCCATGATGCGCGGCGAGAGCAGGTGGACGTGGGTGTCCACGGAACCGGCGGTGGCGATCAGGCCCTCGCCCGACACGATGGACGTGCCGGTGCCGACGACGACGTCGACGCCGTCGAGGGTGTCGGGGTTGCCCGCGCGCCCGATGGCGTGGATACGTCCCTCGCGGATGCCGATGGAGACCTTGCGGATGCCCTGCACGGCGTCGATCACGACGACGTTGCTGATGACGACGTCACAGGTCTCGCGGACGGCGGCGGCCTTCAGGTGCAGGCCGTCACGGGCGGTCTTGCCGAATCCGGCGAGGAATTCGTCGCCGTACTTCTGGGCGTCGGACTCGACGCGGATCGTCAGCCCGGAGTCACCGAGACGGACGTGGTCGCCGGCGCGCGGGCCGTGCGTGGAGGCGTACTCGTACGGGGTGAGGCGGCGGGGTTCGGCGGGGTGCCCTCCGGGGCGGCTCATCGCTCGGCCTCCTGGTCGTTCTGGTAGCTCGGAACGCTCTGGTCGCGCTGGTCGCCTTGGTCGCTCTGGCCGCCCTGGCCAGTCGTCTCCGGCACGCCGAGGTAGCCGCAGGCGGCGGCCCGGCGCAGTGCCTCCTCGCGGGCGCCCGGCGCGTCCAGCGGGCCGTCCACCAGGCCCGCGAAGCCGATCGCGATCCGCTCGCCGCCGATGGGCAGCAGCCCGACCTCGCCGCTCTCGCCGGGCCCGAAGCGCACGGAGGACCCGGCGGGCACGGCCAGGCGCATGCCGTACGCGGCGGCGCGGTCGAAGTCGAGCCGGGGGTTCGCCTCGAAGAAGTGGAAGTGCGAGGTCACCGAGATGGGCACACCTGCGGTGTTGCGCACCGTCAGCGTCACCACCGGCGCGGGGTCCTCGTGCGCGGGGCCGGGCAGCAGCGCGCCCGGGGCCTCGCTGCCGAGACCGGCGCCGATGGGGTCGGAGACCACGGCGAGGCGGGACCCGTCGTCGAAGACGGCCTCCACATGCACCTCGGTCACCACGTCGGCGACGCCGGGCAGCACGTCGTCCGGGCCGAGGGCGGCGCGGGCCCGCTCGATCGCCTCGGCGAGCCGGACGCCGTCGCGGGCCGCCTCGCAGACCGTGTCGGCGATCAGCGCGGTCGCCTCCGGGACATTGAGCCTGAGGCCGCGCGCCTTGCGGGCCCTGGCCAGCTCGGCGGCCCCGAAGAGCAGCAGCCGGTCGCGTTCGGTGGGCGTCAGTCGCACGCGCCGTACCTCCCTATTTCCACGTCCTGCGCCAGAGTTTAGAGCAACACTCTAACTACGAAATCCGCATGCTGGAAGCATTGACGGAAGCGGGTTCCACAGGTCACATTGAGCGCTGCTCTAAGTGAGGCAACCATCGGGACCAAGCGAGCGTCAGGGGCACCCATGCCGATAGAACAGCGCGGAGTCGACACCATCCCGGACGGGGAACGCACCAGCGGCCCCCGCGATCTCGTGTCGATCCTCATCGGCTCCAACCTCTGCCTGGGGGTGATCGTCTTCGGCTGGCTGCCGGTGTCGTTCGGCCTCGGCTGGTGGGAGTCGGTCAGCGCGGTGGTGGCGGGCACGGTGCTCGGCACCGCGCTCACCGCGCCGCTCGCCCTGGTGTCCCTGCGCACCGGGACGAACCTCTCCACCTCGTCCGGGGCCCAGTTCGGCGTACGCGGCCGGCTCGTCGGCTCGGTCGTCGGCCTGCTGCTCTCGCTCGGCTACACCGCGCTGACCATCTGGATCGGCGGCGACGTCATGGTGGGCACGCTGCACCGCCTGCTCGGACTGCCGGCCGGCGGCCTCTCCTACGGCCTCGTCTACACCCTGCTCGCCGCGGCCACCGTGGTCGGCGCGGTCTTCGGCTACCGGGTGCTGCTCCGCCTCTCCCGGGTGCTCGCCTTCGGGATGACGGCACTGCTGATCCTCGGCGTCGTCGCCTACGCCCCCGACTTCACGACCTCGGCGCTGCCGGGCGCGGGCGGCTATCTGCTCGGCTCGTTCTGGCCCACCTGGCTGCTCGCCCTGGTGGCCGCGGGCCTGTCGGGGCCCATCGCCTTCATCACCCTGCTCGGCGACTACACCCGCTATGTCTCCCCGGCCCGGCACAGCTCCCGCGCGGTGCTCGGCGCGGCCTGGGTGGGTCTGCTCGCGGGACTGCTGATCCCGCAGCTCTTCGGTACGTTCACGGCGTACGCGGCGCGCGCCGCCCTGGACTACGCGGGCGGCCTCGTCGACGCCTCCCCCACCTGGTATCTGGTGCCGCTGCTGCTCGCCGCGTCCGCGGGGTCCGTCGGCAACGCGGGTCTGATGCTGTACTCGATGGGCCTCGACCTGGACGCGATCCTGCCCCGCGCCTCGCGGGCCCGTGCCACGTACACGGTCGCCGTCGTCGCCACGGCCTGCGTCTTCGTCGGCCACTTCGCGTGGGAGGCGCAGGACGCGATGACGTCGTTCGTACTGCTCCTGACGGCGATCGGCACGCCCTGGGCGGTCATCACCCTGATCGGCTTCGCGCGCTGTCGCGGGGAGTACGACGCGGAGGCCCTCCAGGTCTTCAACCGCCGCGCCAAGGGGGGCGTCTACTGGTACCGCTCCGGCTGGAACGTCCAGGCGACCGTTGCGTGGGCGCTTGGTGCGGTGGTCGGGCTGTTGTCGGTCGCGCTTCCTTCGTATGAGGGGCCGTTGCTTGCGCTGACCTGGGGGGTTGACTGCAGTTTCCTGCTTTCGGGGGTGGTGGGTGGGGTGACGTACGCGGTGCTGACCCGGCGTGCGGTGGTTGCGGCGGCGCTTCCGCTGGTGGAAGAGGAGACGGTAGCGGGCTGAGCCGGGGTGCCTCCCGGGGGCCGGCTTCGCAACTGCGGGTCCGATGTGGCTGGGCGCGCAGTTCCCCGCGCCCCTGGCCGAACCTCACGTGCCGCCCCCCTCCCAGCACCCCTAGGGGGCTTCACGTGCCGCACGCTTGGTTGTGACGTCCGTCAGGCGATGTCCAGGATCGCCTTGCCCTGGAGGCGGCGGGTCAGGAGGGTTTCGATTGCCTCCGGGGCCTTGTCCCAGGCGCCTCGCCAGGACGTGCCGGGGTCGAGCGTGCCCGTCGCCACCTGTTCGGCGAGCCAGGTCAGGTCGCGGGAGAGGCTTGGGCAGCCGAGCAGTTGGAAGTTGACGATCGAGCGGTCGTGGCGGCCCTGCTCCCCATAGAGGGCCCTGAGCGGGAAGTGCTCGGGTTCCCCGCCCGCCTGCCCGACGGAGACGAGGGTGCCGCCCGCGCCCAACTGGGCGTACGCGGCGACCAGTTGACTGCCCCCGATCACGTCCACCACCCCGTCCACCAGGGCGCCGGCCGCCTCGGGCGTGGCGATCACCTCGTGTGCGCCGAGGGCACGGAGCGCGTCCCCCTTCCCCTCGGGGTCGCCGGTCACCGCGATGACGTGCGCACCGCCGCGCCGGGCGAGCTGCACCGCGTACCGCCCGACACCGCCGGTCGCGCCCGTGACCAGCACGCGCCTGCCGAGGATCGGGCCGATCCGGTCCAGGGCGCGCAGGGCGCTGGCGCCCGCGACCGGCACGGTGCTGATGGCCCCCAGGTCCGCGCCCTCGGGGACCACGCCGGTCCACTCCGTGTCGGCGACGCGGTATTCGGCCCAGCCGCCGTCACCGGCGAGCGTCACCACGGGGGTGCCGACGGCGGGGCCGGAGCCGTCGGCGGCGGCCCGCTCGACGACGCCGGCCGCGTCCCAGCCGAGCACCGCGCCCTCGGGCGCGCCCTCGATGCCCCACCGCACCTCGCCGTGGTTCAGGGAGGTCGCCCGTACGCGGATCAGGGC
>NZ_WMBF01000040.1:0-24225 GCF_019400875.1 Streptomyces anatolicus
CCCCCCGGGCGCCCCTGGCCTCGGCCGCCGTCTCATGCGCCGCAAGCCGGTCGAAGCCCTGGTCGCGGAGGGTGGCCAGGGCGAGGGTGGCTCGCTCCGCCGCTCCCTCGGCATGTGGCAGCTGACCATGATCAGCATCGGTGCCACGCTCGGCACCGGCATCTTCGTCGTCCTCGGCGAGAGCGTCCCCAAGGCCGGGCCCGCCGTCACGATCTCCTTCGTGATCGCCGGCCTCACCGCCCTCTTCTCCGCCCTCTCCTACGCGGAGCTGGCCGGTTCCATACCGGTCGCGGGTTCCTCGTACTCGTACGCGTACGCAACGATGGGTGAACTCATCGCCTGGGTCTGCGGCTGGTGCCTGGTCCTGGAGTACGGCGTGTCCGTGGCCGCGGTCGCCGTCGGCTGGGGTGAGTACCTCAACGAACTGCTCGACGGGACCATCGGCGTCACCATCCCCGACGCGCTCTCCGCGGCGCCCGGCGAGGTCGACGGCGCGATCATCAACCTGCCCGGTCTGATCGTCGTACTGCTCGCCATGGTCTTCCTGCTCGGCGGCGCCAAGGAGTCGGCGACCGCCAACACGATCATGGTCATCGTGAAGATCGCCGCGCTCGTGCTCTTCTGCACCATCGGCTTCATGGGATTCAAGTCCGGCAACTACGCCGACTTCATGCCGCTCGGCACCGCCGGCGTCAGCGCGGCCGCCGCGAGCCTCTTCTTCTCCTACATCGGCTTCGACGCCGCCTCCACCGCCGGTGAGGAGGCCAAGAACCCGCAGCGTGACCTGCCCCGCGCCATCATGCTGTCGCTGATCATCGTCACCGCGCTCTACGTCCTGGTCGCCGCGGTCGCCGTCGGCGCCTGGAACTGGAAGGACTTCGAGGGCTCCGAGGCCACGCTCGCCGCGATCATGAACGACGTCAGCGGTCAGTCCTTCTGGGGCACGCTGCTCGCCGCCGGTGCCGTCATCTCCATCGCGAGCGTCGTGCTCACCGTGCTGTACGGCCAGACCCGCGTGCTGTTCGCCATGTCCCGCGACGGCCTCGTCCCCAAGGTGTTCGGCCGGGTCAGCAAGAAGACCGGCACGCCCCGCGTGAACACCGTCATCGTGTCGCTCTTCTGCGGCGCGCTCGCCTCGGTCGTCCCGCTCGGCAAGCTCGTCGACGCCACCAGCATCGGTACGCTCTTCGCGTTCGGCCTGGTCAACATCGCCGTGATCGTGCTGCGCCGGACCCGTCCGGACATGCCGCGCACCTTCCGGGTGCCGCTCGGCTGGCTCTTCCCGGTGCTCGGCTTCGGCTTCTGCGCCTACAACATGTTCAGCCTCGACTCCGTGACCTGGACCGTGTTCGGTGTCTGGATGGCCGTCGGCCTCGTGTTCTACTTCCTGTACGGCGTGAGCCGCTCCCGATTGGCCACAGCAGAGAAGTGACCCACCCCCCGTGCGACTGAACGATCTCGACGAACGCATTGTGCACGCCCTCGCCGAGGACGCCCGCCGCTCCTACGCCGACATCGGCCAGCTGGTCGGGCTCTCCGCGCCCGCCGTGAAGCGGCGCGTGGACCGGCTGCGGGCGACGGGTGCCATCACGGGGTTCACCGTCCGGGTGGACCCCGCGGCCCTCGGCTGGGAGACCGAGGGGTTCATCGAGATCTACTGTCGCCGCAATACCTCGCCGGAGGCGATCAAGCGGGGGCTTGAGCGCTATCCGGAAGTCGCGTCCGCGTCCACCGTCACGGGGGACGCGGACGCGATCGTTCAGATCTTCGCGGCGGACATGCGGCATTTCGAGCGGGTGCTTGAGCGGATCGCGGGGGAGCCGTTCGTGGAACGGACGAAGTCCGTTCTGGTGCTTTCGCCTCTTATGCGGCGGTTTTCCTCCGGGTCGCCCGCTTAGTCGCCCGTTAGTCGTCCGCTGCGGGTGCGTTCTGGCTGGTCGCGCAGTTCCCCGCGCCCCTGGCGGGGCGCTCCCCGGGTCGGCTTCCAGGTGCGGGTGCAATGAATCGCCGTTGCGGGGTCCGTATGCGCAACAGATCGTGCGGCTGCCCGCAACGGTCGCGTCTTGTCGCCGTGCGGCCGCTGACCGTACCGTCTAACGGACCCCGCCAATCCCTTCGTACGCCTTGAGGATCAGCCATGCCTGCCCCCCTGCGCACCGCCCTGCTCCAGAGTTCCGGGCAGCTCGGATCCGTCGCCGAGAACCTCACGGCGCTCGACGAGGCGGCGGGGCGCGCCGCCGCCCAGGGAGCGGGGCTGCTCGTCACGGCCGAGCTGTTCCTCACCGGGTACGCTATAGGTGACGACGTGGCCCGCCTGGCCGAGCCCGCCGACGGAGCCTCCGCGAAGGCCGTCGCCGAGATCGCCGCCCGCCACCAGGTCGGTATCGCCTACGGCTACCCCGAGCGCGACGGCGACACCGTCTACAACTCGGTCCAGCTGTTCGGCCCCGACGGCACCGGCCTCGCGAACTACCGCAAGACCCACCTCTTCGGCTGCTTCGAGCGCGACGCCTTCACCCCGGGTGAGCGGTCCGTCGTCCAGGCCGAGCTGGGCGGCGTACGTATCGGCCTCATGATCTGCTACGACGTCGAGTTTCCGGAGAACGTCCGCGCGCACGCCCTCGCCGGCACCGACCTGCTGATCGTGCCCACCGCGCAGATGCACCCCTTCCAGTTCGTCGCCGAGTCCGTCGTGCCGGTGCGGGCCTTCGAGAACCAGATGTACGTCGCGTACGTCAACCGGGTCGGCCCCGAAGGGGAGTTCGAGTTCGTCGGGCTCTCCACGCTGGTCGGCCCCGACGGTGTGGCGCGCGCCCGCGCGGGCCGCGGCACCGAGCTGGTCGTCGGCGATGTCGACCCGGAGTTCCTGAGCGCGTCCCGCGAGACCAACCCCTACCTGCGCGACCGCCGCCCCGGTCTGTACGCGTCCCTCGTCTGAGCCCACCCCCCCTCACCTGACTTTTCAGTTCCGTGCAAGGAGTCCGTACCCCATGACGTCCACGGTGCCCACCGCCATTCAGCACACCGACGCCCAGCCGCCGATCACCATGTTCGGTCCGGACTTCCCCTACGCGTACGACGACTACCTCGCGCACCCCGCGGGCCTCGGCCAGATACCCGCGACCGAGCACGGCACCGAGGTCGCCGTCATCGGCGGCGGCCTGTCCGGCATCGTCGCCGCGTACGAGCTGATGAAGATGGGCCTCAAGCCCGTCGTCTACGAGGCCGACCAGATCGGCGGACGCCTGCGCACCGTCGGGTTCGACGGCTGTGACGGCGAGCTGACTGCCGAGATGGGCGCGATGCGCTTCCCGCCGTCCTCGACGGCGCTCCAGCACTACATCGACCTGGTGGGCCTGAAGACGCGGGCGTTCCCGAACCCGCTCGCCGAGTCGACGCCCTCGACGGTCGTGGACCTCAAGGGCGAGTCGCACTACGCCGAGACCGTCGAGGACCTGCCGCAGGTCTACCGCGACGTGGCCAAGGCGTGGGCCGACTGCCTGGAGGAGGGCGCGGACTTCTCCGACATGAACCGCGCGCTGCGCGAGCGCGACGTGCCCAGGATCCGGGAGATCTGGGCCAAGCTCGTCGAGAAGCTCGACAACCAGACCTTCTACGGCTTCCTCTGCGAGTCCGAGGCCTTCAAGTCCTTCCGGCACCGCGAGATCTTCGGCCAGGTCGGCTTCGGCACCGGCGGCTGGGACACCGACTTCCCGAACTCCATCCTGGAGATCCTGCGCGTCGTCTACACCGAGGCCGACGACCACCACCGCGGCATCGTCGGCGGCAGCCAGCAGCTGCCCCTGCGCCTGTGGGCGCGCGAGCCGCGGAAGATCGTGCACTGGGAACTCGGTACGTCCCTGAAGTCGCTGCACGAGGGCGGCGAGCCCAAGCCCGCCGTGACCCGCCTGACCCGCACCGCGGGCAACCGTGTCACCGTCACCGACGCCTCCGGCGACATCCGCACCTACCAGGCGGCGATCTTCACCGCCCAGTCGTGGATGCTGCTCTCCAAGATCGAGTGCGACGACTCGCTCTTCCCCATCGACCACTGGACGGCGATGGAGCGCACCCACTACATGGAGTCCTCCAAGCTCTTCGTGCCGGTGGACCGTCCGTTCTGGCTGGACAAGGACGAGGAGACCGGCCGGGACGTCATGTCGATGACGCTCACCGACCGGATGACGCGCGGCACCTACCTGCTCGACGACGGTCCGGACAAGCCCGCCGTCATCTGCCTCTCCTACACCTGGTGCGACGACAGCCTGAAGTGGCTGCCCCTCTCGGCGAACGAGCGTATGGAGGTCATGCTCAAGTCGCTCGGCGAGATCTACCCGAAGGTCGACATCCGCAGCCACATCATCGGCAACCCGGTGACCGTCTCGTGGGAGAACGAGCCCTACTTCATGGGCGCCTTCAAGGCGAACCTGCCGGGCCATTACCGCTACCAGCGGCGCCTGTTCACCCACTTCATGCAGGACCGCCTGCCCGAGGACAAGCGGGGCATCTTCCTCGCGGGCGACGACATCTCCTGGACGGCGGGCTGGGCCGAGGGCGCGATCCAGACCGCGCTGAACGCGGTGTGGGGCGTGATGCACCACTTCGGCGGCTCCTCGGACACCACGAACCCCGGTCCGGGCGACGTGTACGACGAGATCGCGCCGGTCGAGCTGCCGGAGGACTAGTCGCCGGGCGCCGCGCTCAGTCCGGGAGCGGGGTGAGCAGGATCCGGCTCACCAGGCCCACCGCCCCGTCCAGACGCTCCCCGAACTCCCCGGCCACGCCGGGGAGTTCGCGCAGGGCCCACAGGGTGCGGGCCGCCGCCCAGGCGCCGTCGCGGGCCCGCTCCAGGCTCCAGGAGCCCGCCAGATGCGTCAGCGGGTCGCCGATCTGGAGGAGGTCGGGGCCGGGCATCAGCTCCTCGCGGATGCGCTCCTCCAGCGATACGAGGATGTCGCCCACGCGGTCGAACTCGTCCTCGAGGCCGGCCGGTTCGCAGCCGAGGGTACGGCAGGCGTCCACGAGGGCGAGCGCCAGATCGTGGCCGATGTGCGCGTTGATGCCCGCGAGGGCGAACTGCAGCGGGTGTACGCCCGGATGGCGGCGGTACTGGAAGAGCGGGCGCCAGCAGGCGGGCGGCCGGTGCCCTTCGGCCGCCGCGTCGACGGCCGCCAGATAGCGCTCGGCGAACCGTACGCCCAGCGTGGTCGCGGCGCGGGTGTCGGCGAAGGCGCCGAGGCCGATGCTCCGGTGCACCTCCTCGGTGACCGAGAGATAGACCCGGTTGAAGACGGCCACCCCGTCGCGCGGCGGCCAGTCGTCACCGAGCGCGCGCATCCGTGCCACCACACCGTCGACGCCGCGCATTTGTGCCACCACGCCGTCGACCCCGCGCCGCGGGGCCCTGCCCTGTGCGAACCGCTCCAACTGCGCCATGGGGGCAGGGTCCCAGCACCGGCCCGGCCGGGGTGTCACCGCACCGGCAGCTTCCCCGAAACGAGGGACCCGGCCGCGCGCCGCCCGCGCCACGGGACGAGCGCCGTGCCGCCGATGACCAGGGCCAGCGCCACGAGCAGCGCGCTGACCCACAGCGGCGAGCGGTAGCCGAGCCCCGCGGAGATCGCGAGGCCACCGGCCCAGGGGCCGAACGCGCCGCCCACGTTGAACGCGGCCGTGGCGAAGCCGCCCGCCAGGTGGGGCGCGTCGGCCGCCGCGTAGAGGGCCTGCGAGATCAGCGTGGAGCCGACGCCGAAGGACAGCGCGCCCTGGACCAGGACCAGGACGAGCGCGGCCACCGGGTGCGCGGCGGTCACCGCGAGGAGGACCCAGCCTGCCAGCAGCGCGAGCGTGCCGCAGACCAGGAGCGGCACGGGCCGCCCGTCCGAGAGGCGCCCGCCCACGCCGACGCCGACGAACGAGCCGATGCCGAAGAGCGCGAGCACCACCGGCACCCAGCCCGGGCCCAGCCCGGTGACCTCGGTGACCAGGGGCGCGAGGTAGGTGAACGTACAGAAGGTCGCGCCGTTCACCAGCGCCCCGAGCAGCAGCGTCAGCAGGAGCCGGGGGCCGCGCAGCGCACGCAGTTCGCCGAGCGCGCCCCGTCCGGCGGGGTCCGGTCCAGCGGCGTCCGGCGCCCCGGCCGGTACGGCCCACGCGAGGGCGAGGACGGCGGGCACGGAGAGCAGAGCCACGGCCCAGAACGCCGAGCGCCACCCCCACACCTCGCCGAGCAGCGCGCCCGCGGGCACCCCCGCGACGCAGGCGACCGTCACGCCGCCGAGCAGCACCGAGGTGGCGCGCCCCTTGGCGTTCGGCTCGACCATGCTCGTGGCGGTCACCAGGGCGACCGCGAGGAACCCGGCGTTGGCGAGGGCGCCCACGACGCGGGTGGCGAGCAGCACGGCGAAGCTCGTGGTGAGCGCGCCGACGAGGTGGACCAGGAGGAAGGCGACCAGGAAGACCAGCAGCGCGCTCCGCCGCGAGAAGCGCCGGCTCACGAGGGCCATCAGCGGTGCGCCCACGACCATTCCCACGGCGAACGCCGAGGTGAGATGGCCCGCGGCGGGGATGGAGACGTCCAGGTCCCGGGCGATGTCCGGCACCAGGCCGGAGAGCATGAACTCGGAGGTGCCTTGCGCGAAGACGGCGAGTCCGAGGAGGTAGAGGGCAAAGGGCACAGCGAAACTCCGCAACCACGGTGTGGATCGAGACGATCAGGACACGGGAGCGGTGATCCGGGGGCTCTGCGAATGCGCGAACGGCGCACGTGACGGTCGCGCGAAAGCGGCGAAGGCGGCGAAAGCAGCGGAAGCGTCAGTGCGAGGGCGCGGGAAGCCACCGGACGACCGGTGGCGGGAGTCTGTCGGACTCGGGGCTTGACATGGTGCGCACGCTAGCCAGCCGGTGCGCACCACGTCCACCGTATTACTTGGCGCTGTCGCTCTCGCCCTTCTCGTCATAGGTCGACGTGCCCGAATCCAGCAGTGGTTCCTGGGACTTGAGGTGCGGCGGGGCGAACGCGCGCAGTACGTGGTAGCCCGTGATGACGACGATCGTGCCGAGCGCGATGCCGCTCAGCTCGAAGTTGTCGGTGATCTTCAGCGAGACGCCGCCGACGCCGATGATGATGCCCGCGGCGGCCGGGACCAGGTTCAGCGGATTGCGCAGGTCGACCTTGGCGTTGATCCAGATCTGCGCGCCGAGCAGGCCGATCATGCCGTACAGGATGACGGTGATGCCGCCGAGCACGCCGCCCGGGATCGCCGCGACGACCGCGCCGAACTTGGGGCACAGGCCGAAGAGCAGCGCGAAGGCGGCCGCCGCCCAGTAGGCGGCCGTGGAGTAGACGCGGGTGGCCGCCATCACGCCGATGTTCTCGGAGTACGTCGTGTTGGGCGGGCCGCCGACCGCGGTGGAGAGCATCGACGCGGCGCCGTCGGCGGAGATCGCCGTGCCGAGCTTGTCGTCGAGGTTGTCGCCGGTCATCTCGCCGACGGCCTTGACGTGGCCCGCGTTCTCCGCCACCAGCGCGATGACGACGGGCAGCGCCACGAGGATCGCCGACCACTCGAAGCTCGGGCCGTGGAAGGAGGGCAGACCGATCCAGTCGGCGTTGCCGACGGCGGACAGGTCGAGCCGCCAGTGGTCGACGACCTTGCCGGAGCCGTCCGCCGAGTGGATCTTGCCGAAGACCTGGTCGAGGAGCCAGGAGAGGGCGTACCCGAAGATCAGTCCGAGGAAGATCGCGATACGCGACCAGAAGCCGCGCAGGCACACCACGGCGAGGCCGGTGAAGAGCATCACCAGCAGGGCCGTCCACTGGTCCTGCGGCCAGTACGTCGACGCGGTCACCGGCGCCAGATTGAAACCGATCAGCATGACGACCGCGCCGGTCACGATCGGCGGCATCGCGGCGTGGATGATCCGCGCCCCGAACCTCTGCACCGCGAGCCCCACCAGGAACAGCGCGGCGCCGACCACGAGGACCGCGCCGGTCACTGTCGCGCTGGAGCCGCCCTGCGCCCGGATGACGGCGGCGACCCCCACGAACGAGAGCGAGCAGCCGAGATAGCTGGGCACCCGGCCGCGCGTGGCGAGCAGGAAGATGACGGTCGCCACGCCCGACATCATGATGGCGAGATTCGGGTCGAGACCCATCAGGACGGGCGCCACGAAGGACGCGCCGAACATGGCCACCACGTGCTGCGCGCCGAGCCCGAAGGTCCGCGGCCACGAGAGGCGCTCATCGGGCCGGACGACCGCACCGGGGGCGGGGGTGCGGCCGTCGCCGTGCAGTTTCCAGCGCACGCCGAGATCCATGGTGAGTACCGCTTTCTGTGCGCTGAACCGGGCCGCGGTGCCGTTGCGCATGGCCCGAAATGATCGACGCCATGTTAATGCGGCATCAGTGCGACTTCTCCCCGGCGGTCGGCTGCGGGCTCCCGGCCTGCGCCGCCTCGCGGCCGTCCGTGCGCAGCACGCCCGCGAAGACCGCGAGGCCGAAGGCGAGCAGCGTCACCAGGCCGAAGGAGGTCACCAGGCTCGTCGCGTCCGCCAGCGTGCCGATCGCGGACGGGGCGATCAGGCCCGAGGTGTACGTGATGGTGGCGACGCCCGCGATGGCCTGGCTGGGGTTCGGGCCGCTGCGCCCCGCCGCGGCGAAGGCCAGCGGCACCACCACCGCGATGCCGAGGCCGAGCAGCGCGAAGCCGCCCATGGCCATGACCGGGTGGGAGGCGAGGACCACGAGCAGGCCGCCGAGCGCCGCGAGCACCCCGCCGACGCGCACCGTGCGCACCGCGCCGAACCGGTTCACCACCGCGTCGCCCGCCAGCCGCGCGATCGCCATGGTGAGGGTGAAACCGGTGGTGGACGCGGCGGCCACCCCGGCCGACGAGTCGAGGACGTCCCGCAGATAGACCGCCGACCAGTCCAGGCTCGCGCCCTCCGCGAAGACCGCGCAGAAGCCGACCGCGCCGATCAGCAGCGCCGACTTGGGCGGCAGCGAGAACCGCGGCGGCACCTCGTCATCGGGCGCCGCCTGGAGGTCGAGTACGCCCTGGCACGCGGCGAGGCCGAGCACGGTCAGCGCGGCGGCGGCGAGCGCGTGGTGCAGCCGGGCGTCCGAGCCGAGGTGGGCGGCGACCGTGCCCGCGGCCGAACCGATCAGGGCGCCGACGCTCCACATGCCGTGCAGGCCCGACATGATCGACTTCCGCATCCGGGTCTCGGTCTCGACGCCGAGCGCGTTCATCGCCACGTCCGACATGCCCGAGGTCGCGCCGTACACGAAGAGCGCCAGGCAGAGTGTGAGCAGGTTCGGGGCGAGCGACGGCAGGACGAGGGAGAGCGTCCACAGCGCGAGCAGCCCGCGCAGCGCGTTGCGCGCGCCGAAGCGGTGGCTGATCCGGCTCGCCAGCGGCATCGCGACGGAGGCGCCGATCGCGGGGAAGGCGAGCGCGAGGCCGAGCATCCCGGCGCTGACCGAGGCGTGCTCCTGGATCCAGGGCACCCGGGTCGCGAAGGAACCGGTGACCGCGCCGTGCACACAGAACACGGCCGCCACGGCGATCCGCGCGCGCCGCAACCGGCCCTTGTCGTAGACCACTTCACTCATCCCGTTCCGCCCTCCCGACGCGTGCCCCGCTACGGCGACGTAAACTATCAGGAACCCTGCCTGATAAATAGAAGCACTCTGTGGAAGGATCGCGGCATGCCTGCCTCACCGAGCACCGCTCGGGCCCTCAACGACCGGCTCGCGCTGGGCCTCCTGCAGAGCGAAGGTCCCCTGACCGCCAACGAGTTGAAGCAGCTCACCGGACTCTCGCGGCCCTCGGTGGCCGACCTCGTCGAGCGCCTCCAGGACTCCGGGCTCATCACCGTCGTCGGCGAGGCGGGTGCCCGGCGACGCGGCCCGAACGCCCGGCTCTACGGCATCGTCGCCGCCCGCGCACACCTCGCCGCGCTCGACGTGCGCACCGACGGCGTCCGTGTGGTGGTGACCGATCTGCTCGGCGCGGTACTCGCCGAGGCCTCGGCGCCCGTCGGCGGCGACACCGGGCCCGCGGTGGAGCGCGCCGTCACGCTCGTCGAGCGCGCCGCACGGGACGGCGGCGCCCAGCGACTGCACACCATCGGCGTCGGCGCGCCCGGCCTCATCGACCCCGCCACCGGCGACCTGCACGACACGACCTCGCTGCCGGCCTGGCACCGCCGGCTGCCCGGCGCGCTCCAGGAGCGGCTCGGCGCGCGGGTCCTGGTAGAGAACGAGACCAACCTCGCGGCCCGCGCCGAACAGCGGGACGGCGCCGCCCACGACCGGGACACGTTCGTCCTGCTCTGGCTCGGCGAGGGGGTGGGCGCGGCCGTCGTGCTCGACGGGGCGCTGCGCAGGGGGGCCTCCGGGGGCACGGGCGAGATCGGCTTCCTGCCGGTGCCGGGCACCGGCGGGCTGCCCTCCGCCACCGGCTGCGAGGGCGGCTTCCACTCGCTGGCGTGCGCCGCGGCCCTGCACCAACTCGGCGCGGAGCACGGGCTCCTGAAGCCGGACATGTCCGCCGCCGATGTCGTGCGGCACGCGGTGGAGGCGGGGGAGGGCGCCTTCCTGGACGCCGTCGCGGACCGCGTCGCCGTCGGTGCCGCCGCGATGGCCGCGATCCTGGACCCCGGCTGTGTCGTGCTCGGCGGCGAGGTGGGCCGCGCGGGCGGCGCCGCGCTCGCCGACCGCGTCACGGACCGCGTCGCCGCCATGTCGCCCCTGCGTACGGAGGTCCGCGCGAGCGCACTCGGCGGCTCGGCGGTCTCACGCGGCGCGCTGCTCGCCGCCAGGGACGCGGCCCAGGACGAGCTCTTCGGGCCGCGCCCCTGAGTTCGGGCGTTCAGGCCTTCGGGCCTTGCTTACCTCCGGGCCAGGAACTCCTCGAACGTGCCCTTCCCCACGGCCCGTTCGGGCGCGAGGTGGCCGCCCGCGCGCAGCGCGCGGTACGTCTTGCCCGCGAGGCGCACCGGAAGCACCGGGCGCCGCCTGCCGGTCGCCCTCAGGTAGGCACGGGCCAGGTCGGTGAAGGCGCGGACCTCGGGGCCGCCCATGTCGGCGACCCGTCCGGCCGGGGGAGCGGTCGCCAGCTCCGCGAGGCGGTCCGCGACCTCGCCGACGTCGATGGGCTGGTCGCTGACGCCCGAGGGCGACACCAGCACGGGAAGCTTGGCCGCCGTGTCGAGCAACCTCAGGACCAGGTCGTGGAATTGCGTGGTCCGCAGCACCGTCCAGCCGAGCCCGGACTCCTCGATCAGCCGCTCCACGGCGAGCTTCGCCTTGTAGTAGCCGAGCGGCACCCGGTCGACGCCGACGATGGAGATGTAGACCAGGTGCGCGACTCCGGCCTTCCTGGCCGCCTCGATCAGGTGCCGTGCCGCCTGTTCGTCGCCGCCGCGTGGGGTGCTCGCGCAGTGCACGACGACCTCCACGCCTTCGACGGCCGCGTCCAGGCCGGTGCCCTCGCGCAGATCGACCGCGTACGGCTGCGAGTGGCGGCTGAGCGTCCGCACTTCATGTCCGGCCGAGCGCAGCCGCTCGGTCACGACGCGGCCGAGGGTTCCGGTGCCGCCGGTCACCAGGATCGTGGTCATCACAGGGCTCCTTCGCGGGCGTGGAAACGGGGGCCGCTCCCTCACCGGCTCAGGTGAGGTAGCGGCCCCCGAAATTGTGACATCCCATTCCGGGCCGGGCCCGCGGCGGAGGATCAGCAGGCGCCGAGGTCCTGCCATACGCCCCACTGGCCACCGGCGCCGGGCTCCTCACCCTTCGTCCACCACTTGGCCTTCCAGGTGTGCGACTTGTGGGAGACGGCCGTCCCGGAGCCGTACTCGGACGACGCACTCCACGCGGGCGCCGTGCACTTGCCCGGCTCCGGCGGGTCGGTGGGGCCGGGCGGGTCCGTCGGCCCTGTGCCCGTGCCCGGCTCGACGACCGTGGTGCCGCGCGCCAGGTCACCGGCGAGCGCGTACGTCGTGCCGCTGACGTTCACCGTCCAGTTCGACGGGGTCGAGACCGGCAGGTAATAGTTGAAGGAGAGGTCCACGGAGGCGCCCGGCGCCAGCGACTGCCAGGCGGGCAGCTTCAGCGAGACCCGGTGGAAGTCGCCCTTCAGACCGCCCACGTTGCTGCCCGTGTGGTCGCTGCTGATGACCTTCGTACCGAATCCGGACTGGTCGGACGCGTTGCCCGGGGCCGAGGTGGAGTAGTCGAACTGGAACTCCGTGCCGCCCGGCAGTGCCGTCTTCGTGTTGTTGGTGATCTTCAACTTGGGCGTGATCGGGTAGTTGGAGTCGCCGAGCTTGAAGTCGCCGAACTCCACGCCGATGTCGAGGGCCTTGGCCGGCATCTCCCTGTTCGCGACCTTCGCGCCGTACGGCTTGGCGGTCTTGAACTTGTCGTACATCAGAGAGGTGAGCGTGTCGCCGATTTCGTACTGGCCCTTGGCGGCGTTCCAGTCGTAGTCCCCGGCCATCTCCCAGACCATCGTGCCGCCGATGCCCCGGTCGATCACGTAGTCGGCCTTCTTCGCCACCGACTCCTCGTCCTCGGTGGAGAGGAAGACCTTCTTCTCCGCGTTCCACAGCCACGGCGCGACCAGCGAGGAGCTGTACTTGCGGGCGTAGGTGCCGGTCAGCTTGGTGTCCGCCGAGAAGCCGTACTTGGTGACGTAGTCGCCGACGATGCCCTTCTCCAGGTTCTTGGCGTGCCACATCGGGTTGGAGCCCGCCGGGGACTCCTTGCCGTTGTCGTCCTTGTCGTGCCACAGGTTGTCGATGCCGACCGCCCCGTCACCGCACTTGGTCAGCCCCGAACCGGCCGGACAGCTGCTCGCCGCCGCCTTGCCCCACAGTCCGTCGGTGCCTCCCTGCACGTTCTTGTGGCCGCGTGTGTAGTACGGAAGCCCGATGTTGATGCGCCCGGCGGGCATCGAGCCGCGGAAGTAGTGGTACGCCCAGTCGGTGTTCAGATAGCCGATGCCGCCGTACTGCTGGCTGCCGTAGACGTTCGCGGCCGCCAGCTCGGCGTCCTTGCCGTCGTCGAAGAGCGAGGCGTTCGGGCCGACGTACTCGTTCCAGGCGCCGTGCAGGTCGTACGACATGATGTTGACGTAGTCCAGGTACTTCTGGACCTGGAAGGTCTCCATGCCGCGCAGCAGATAGCCGGACGAGGGGGCCGCCACGGTCAGCATGTAGTGCTTGCCGTCGGCCGCGCCCGCCCTGTCGAGCTTCTCGCGCAGGGACTTCATCAGCGCCGCGTAGCCCTTGACCAGGCCGCCGCGCCGGGCGTTGGAGAGCGGGAAGTCGGCGGGGTGCCCCGCGTCCTTCATCGAGGTCGGGTACTCGTAGTCGATGTCGACGCCGTTGAAGCCGTACTTCTTTATGAAGCTGACCGCGGAGTCGGCGAAGGTGTCGATGCCCGCGTGGTTCACCGAGCCGTCGGCGTTCGTCGCCATCGAGTAGAAGCCGCCGGAGCCGACGCGCTTGCCGTCGTCGTCGAAGTAGCCGCCGGTCTCGGCCCAGCCGCCCACGGAGATCAGCGTCTTGACGTTCGGATGCTTCTTCTTGAACTTGTTGAGCAGGTTGAAGTGGCCCTTGTAGGGGAGCGCGGGGTCCATCTCGGCGCCCGCGACGCCCGGCCAGGTCATCCCGGTGGCGGCGTTCTTCTCGCCGTCCGAGCCGACGGAGAGCTTGTTGCCCTTGTCGATGTGGCCGAAGGCGTAGTTGACGTGGGTGACCTTCTCCCACGGGATGTCGGAGGCGAGGTAGGCGGGCTCGCCGTTCTTGCCCGTGCGCCAGCCGGTGAAGTAGCCGATGACGCGCCGCTGGTGGTCGGCGCCCATCTTCTCGCGGCCCTCGCTGTCGTAGACCGAACAGTAGGGAACGTCGACCCCGGGCGTCCGGTAGAGGCCGTCGGGGCGGCAAGAGGCGTTGTCGGCGGCGTGCGAGGCGCCGGTGGAGACCATGCCGAGCAGCAGTCCGGCGACGGCGGCGCCGGTCGCGAGCAGCGCGGGTCTCGCGCGGTTGAGGGATGACAAGGGGGCCTCCAGGGACGGCTGGTACGCGGACGGGCGGAACAACACAGCTGGTACAGATGTGAATCGTTCGGGGGCCCGGTGTGCGCACACCGCAGGCTCCGGCTCCTGGGAGGTGACGCAGAGATTAAGAGGACTAGACCAGTGCGTCAATAGGTCTGGACCAAGATGTTGAAGACATGATTGAAAGGTGATGTTGTGAGCCAGCCCACAGCCGTCGCCCGCATGGCCTTCGATCAGGCGTGGCAGACTGGCCTCGTACCAGAAGCAGCGCACTCCGGGGTCGGTGTAATTCCGAACCGGCGGTTATAGTCCGCGACCCGGTCGCCTCCAGCGACCGGTTGACCAGGTGAAATTCCTGGACCGACGGTGAAAGTCCGGATGGGAGGCAGTGCGCGGCGGGCGGGCATCCTCGTATGCGCGCCGCCGTAATGGCTCGTTCCTGGCCTCGGCCAGGAGTGGTTCCTGGGATGTTTTTTCCCGGGGACAGGTCTCATTTCGGCGTCGGCGCGTCTCCAGGTGCCGCTGCCCGTACGTGTCGTCTCATCGACAGCCCCGGAGTCCGTGCCCGAAGAGGCAGGAGGACCCGGTGGCCACCGCCGTAGCCGAAGCAGCCGCCATGCGGCGCGCCGTCACGCTGGCCGCGCACGGTCTCGGCGCCACGAGCCCCAACCCCGTCGTCGGCTGCGTCATCCTCGACGCCTCCGGCGAGGTCGTCGGCGAAGGCTGGCACCAGCGCGCGGGCGGCCCGCACGCCGAGGTCAACGCCCTGCGCGCGGCGGGCGACAAGGCGCGGGGCGGCACCGCCCTCGTCACCCTGGAGCCCTGCAACCACACCGGCCGCACCGGCCCCTGCGCCCAGGCCCTCATCGACGCCGGTATCGCCCGCGTCGTCTACGCGGTCGGCGACCCGAACCCCACCGCGACCGGCGGCGCGCAGACCCTGCGCACGGCCGGGATCTCCGTCGAAGCGGGCCTCCTGGAGGCCGAGGCCGCCGAGGGGAACGCCGCCTGGCTCACCTCGGTGCGACTCGGCCGACCCCACGTCACCTGGAAGTACGCCGCCACGCTCGACGGCCGCATCGCCGCCGCCGACGGCACGAGCCGCTGGATCACCTCCGCCGAGTCCCGCGCCGACGTCCACCGGCTGCGCGCCGAGTGCGACGCCGTCGTCGTCGGCTCCGGCACCCAGCGCGCCGACGACCCGCACCTCGCCGTGCGCGGCATTGAAGGTGCCGTCCAGCCGCTGCGGGTCGTCGTCGACACGGACGGCACCGCCGTCACGCCCGGCGCCCGCGTCCTCGACGACGCGGCGCCGACACTGATCGCCGTCGCCGACGACGCCACACCCGCGTACGCGGTCGAACAGACCGTCCGGCTTCCGCGCGCGGAGCGAGGGCTGGACATTCCGGCCCTGCTCGAGGCGCTCCACGCGCGCGGGGTGCGTTCCGTGCTCCTCGAAGGCGGCCCGACCCTCGCCGGGGCCTTCGTCGCCGCCGGGGCCGTCGACCGCGTCATCGCCTACCTCGCCCCCGTCCTCCTCGGCGCGGGCCCCGCCGCCCTGACCGGCGGCGGAATCACGACCATTGCCGAAGCGTTGCGGCTCGACGTGAGCGAGACCGTCCGCATCGGACCCGACCTGCGCGTCACCGCGACCCTCGTAGCGAAGGAGCACTGAAGTGTTCACCGGAATCGTCGAAGAGCTGGGCGAGATCACCGCCGTCGAGAACCTCCCCGACGCGTCCCGGTTCCGCCTGCGCGGCCCCGTGGTCACCGAGGGTGCCAAGCACGGCGACTCCATCGCGGTCAACGGCGTATGCCTGACGGTCGTGGAGCACGAGGGCGACGAGTTCACCGCCGACGTGATGGCGGAGACCCTGAACCGCTCGAGCCTCGGCGCGCTCACCGTCGGCTCCCGCGTCAACCTGGAGCGCCCCACCTCGGTCGGCGCGCGCCTCGGCGGACACATCGTGCAGGGACACGTCGACGGCACGGGCGAGATCGTGGAGCGCAAGCCCTCCGAGAACTGGGAGATCGTGAAGGTCTCCCTCCCCGCCGACCTCTCCCGCTACGTCGTGGAGAAGGGCTCCATCACCGTCGACGGCGTCAGCCTGACCGTCGTCGACGCGGGCCCCGACTACTTCACCATCAGCCTGATCCCCACCACGCTCGCGCTGACCACGCTCGGCCTCAAGCAGCCCGGCGACCCGGTCAACCTCGAGGTCGACATCATCGCCAAGTACGTGGAGCGCCTCCTCGGCGACCGCGCCCAGGCGCCGGCCCCCGTCCACGCCCCGGTCCAGGAGGCCACCAAGTGAACTGGCTCAACGCCGAGGCCTTCACCGCCTTCGACCAGCACATCATGTGGTCGGACATGATCGGCAACACCATCGGCCTCCTCGCCCTCGCGCTCGGCTGGCGGCGCTCGATATGGACCTGGCCCGCCCAGTTCCTCTCCGGCGTCATCCTCGTCGCCGCGTACGCCTCGGCGGAGCTGGCCGGCGGCGTCGGCAAGCAGTTCCTCGTCATCGGCGTCGCGCTGTGGGGCTGGCGGCAGTGGACGCGCGGCAGGCAGCAGGCGCAGGACGGCTCCATCGCCATCCGGTTCGCGAGCTGGAAGGAGCGGGGCATCCTGCTCGCCGGCACGGCCGTCGGCACGCTCGCGGTCGGCGCCCTGTTCACCGCCGTGCCCTCGCTCTCCTGGAACCCCTGGCCGGACGCCTACATCTTCGTCGGCACGCTCGCCGCGATGGTCGCCCAGGCCCGCGGCCTCGTCGAGTTCTGGTTCGCCTGGCTCCTCGTCGACCTGGTCGGTGTGCCGCTCGCCTTCAGCAGCGGCCTCGCCTTCTCCGGCCTCGTGTACGTCGTCTACCTCGCCCTCGTCCTGTGGGGCATGCGCGACTGGTGGCTGCGCTCCCGCGCGGCGGCCTCTCAGCCCGTCATGGAAGGAGCCCCGGCATGACCGCGGCATCCATTTGGTACAGCACCGCCCACGACGAGGACGTCTCGGACCTCTCCCTCGACCCCGTCGAGCAGGCGATCCGCGACATCGCCGCGGGCCGCCCCGTCGTGGTCGTCGACGACGAGGACCGGGAGAACGAGGGCGACCTCGTCGTCGCCGCCGAGAAGGCCACCCCCGAGATCGTCGCCTTCATGATGAGCGAGTGCCGCGGCCTGATCTGCGCGCCCATGGAGGCCGACGAACTCGACCGGCTGCGCCTGCCGCAGATGGTCGAGAACAACACCGAGTCGATGAGCACGGCCTTCACCGTCTCCGTCGACGCCTCCGCCGCGCACGGCGTGAGCACCGGCATCTCCGCCGCCGACCGCGCCACCACGCTCCAGCTCCTCGCGGGCGGCACGGCCACCGCCGACGACTTCGTGCGCCCCGGCCACATCTTCCCGCTGCGCGCCCGCTCCGGCGGCGTGCTCGCCCGCAACGGCCACACCGAGGCCGCCGTCGACCTCGCCCGCCTCGCGGGCCTGCGCCCCGCCGGTGCCATCGTGGAGATCGCCGGCGAGGACGGCAAGATGCTGCGCCTGCCGGAGCTGATCCCCTTCGCCCGCAAGCACGGCCTGACGATCATCTCCATCGAGGACCTGATCGCCTACCGCCGCTCCGCGGAGCCCACCGTCCGCCGCGAGGCCGAGGTCAGGCTGCCCACCGCCTTCGGCGACTTCACCGCCTACGGCTACCGCTCGACCGTCGACGGCGTCGAGCACGTCGCCCTCGTCCACGGCGACGTCGGCGAGGGCGAGGAGGTCCTGGCCCGGCTCCACTCCGAGTGCCTGACCGGCGACGTCTTCCACTCCCTGCGCTGCGACTGCGGCCCGCAGCTGGAGGAGTCCATGCGGCGCATCACCGAGGAGGGCCGTGGCGTCGTCGTCTACCTCCGCGGCCACGAGGGGCGCGGCATCGGCCTGCTCTCCAAGCTGCGTGCGTACGAACTCCAGGAGCGCGGCAGCGACACCCTCGACGCCAACCTGGAGCTGGGGCTGCCCGCCGACGCCCGGGACTACGGCGCGGGCGCGCGGATCCTGGACGACCTCGGCGTCCGCAGCGTACGGCTGATGACCAACAACCCCGACAAGGTCGACGCGGTCCTGCGGCACGGCCTGCGGGTCACCGCACGCGAGCCCATGCCCGTCCAGGCGGGCGAGCACAACCTCCGCTACCTGCGCACCAAGCGGGACCGGATGGGCCACGACCTGCCCTGGCTCGACGCCCCCGGCGTCTCCGCCTGCGGCAACCAGTAAGCACCCACCCCTGTCAACGGACCGAAGGAGAAGCGCGTGAGCGGCAAGGGCGCACCCGAACTGAGCGTGAAGAACTGCGGCGACCTGCGGGTCGCGGTGATCGCCGCGCAGTGGCACGAGAAGGTCATGGACGGCCTCGTCGACGGCGCCCTGCGCGCCCTCGGCGAGCTGGGCATCAGCGAGCCGACCGTCCTGCGCGTGCCGGGCAGCTTCGAGCTGCCGGTCGTCGCCAAGGTCCTCGCGGGCCGCGGCTACGACGCGATCGTGGCGCTCGGCGTCGTCATCCGCGGCGGCACCCCGCACTTCGAGTACGTGTGCCAAGGCGTCACCCAGGGCCTCACCCAGGTCTCCGTGGACACCGGCGTCCCCGTCGGCTTCGGCGTACTGACCTGCGACACCGAGGAGCAGGCCCTGGACCGCGCGGGCATCGAGGGCTCCCGCGAGGACAAGGGGCACGAAGCGGTCACCGCGGCCGTGGCCACCGCGACCACGCTCCGTACCGTCTCCGAACCCTGGCGCTGAGCGGCGCCGCCCGGCCGCGTAGAGTGAACGGCATCATGTCCAAGAAGACTTTCGAGCAGCTCTTCACCGAGCTGCAGCACAAGGCCGCCAACGGCGACCCAGCGACCTCCCGCACCGCCGAGCTGGTCGGCAAGGGCGTCCATGCCATCGGCAAGAAGGTCGTCGAGGAGGCCGCCGAGGTCTGGATGGCCGCCGAGCACGAGGGCAAGGAAGCCGCCGCTGAGGAGATCTCGCAGCTCCTCTACCACGTGCAGGTGATGATGGTCGCCCGCGGCATCTCCCTCGACGACGTCTACGCCCACCTCTGAGCCGTACGTCAGCCAAGCCCGCTCAACCCCCCTTCACGCAAAGGAATCCGACCTCATGCTGCGCATCGCCGTCCCCAACAAGGGTTCACTGTCCGGACCTGCGTCGGCGATGCTCCATGAGGCCGGATACCAGCAGCGCAAGGAGTCCAAGGAACTCGTCCTCGTCGACCCCGAGAACGAGGTCGAGTTCTTCTACCTGCGCCCCAAGGACATCGCGATCTACGTCTCGGCCGGCCGGCTCGACATCGGCATCACCGGCCAGGACCTGCTGGTCGACTCCGGTGCCGACGCCGAGGTGATCCTGCCGCTCGGCTTCGCACGCTCCACCTTCCGCTTCGCCGCCAAGCCCGGCACGGCCACCGGCATCGAGGACCTCGCGGGCAAGACCGTCGCGACCTCCTACGAGGGCATCGTCGCCAAGCACCTCGCCAACAGCGGGGTCGACGCCTCCGTGGTCCACCTCGACGGCGCCGTCGAGACCGCCATCGAGCTGGGCGTCGCCCAGGTCATCGCCGACGTCGTGGAGACCGGCACCTCCCTGCGCAACGCGGGCCTCGAGGTCTTCGGCGAGCCGATCATGAAGTCCGAGGCGGTCGTCATCCGGCGCACCGGCGCCGACGGCGACGACCCGAAGGTGCAGCAGTTCCTGCGCCGCCTCCAGGGCGTCCTGGTCGCCAGGTCGTACGTGATGATGGACTACGACTGCCGTGCCGAGCACCTGGAGCAGGCCGTCGCCCTCACCCCGGGCCTCGAATCCCCGACGATCTCCCCGCTGCACAACGAAGGCTGGGTGGCCGTGCGCTCCATGGTTCCCGCCAAGGAGGCGCAGCGCGTCATGGACGATCTGTACGCCATCGGCGCGCGGGCCATCCTGACCACCGCCATCCACGCCTGCCGTCTCTGACCCGGCCGGAGCCCGCACCTCATGTCTGATCTCCCCGCCCTGCCCGTCACCTTCCGCCCCAAGCGGACCCGGGTCGTCATGCTCACCGCGGGGGCCGCGATGTTCGTGGTCCTCACGGTGATCGCCCTGCTGCTGCCCAAGCTCAGCCCGGGGGAGCGGACCAGCTTCGTCCTCACCGGCGCCCTGCTCTTCGGCGTGCTCATGCTGCTCAGCAGGCCGAAGGTGGTCGCCGACGACTCCGGCGTGACCGTCGTCAACATCGCGACGAGCCGGCGTCTGGCCTGGGCGGAGATCGTCCAGGTCACCCTCCGCCCCGGCGACCCCTGGGTCTTCCTGAACCTCAGCGACGGCACCAGCCTGCCCGCCCTCGGCATCCAGCCCGGAATCGCCAGGCAGCAGGCCATCGCCGACTCCCGGGCGCTGCGCGCGCTCGTCGACGCCCGCACCCCGCTCGGGGACTGACGCCGCCCGCGTCGCCCGGCGTTCGTTCCGCTCTGCCCGATGTTCGTTCCGCGCGATGCCTTGACGTTCTGATTAATCTGGTGGCGGGGCACGCAAGGTGTGCCGCCCCGCCCCTGACGGGCCCGCCCGGCCCCCGGGGGCCCCTGCTACCCGAGGAGTGACTCCCTCCGGCGATGGACGGATCGTCCTGTAGTACCTGCGCCGCCCCCTCCCGGCATTCCGGGACCCACGCGATTTGGGAGGCGGCGACATGACAGTCCCCCTCCTGCTCCTCGGGGCGGCATTCCTGCTCATTCTCGCCAACGGCTTCTTCGTGGCGGCCGAGTTCGGCCTCGTCACCGTGGAGCGGCCGGACGCGGAGAAGGCCGCGGCCGACGGTGACCGCCGCGCCGCCACGGTCGTCAGTGCCCTCAAGGAGCTGTCCTTCCAGCTCTCCGGCACCCAGCTCGGCATCACCCTCACCTCGCTCGTCGTCGGCATGCTCGCCGAACCGGCCCTCGCGCACCTGCTCGCGGGCCCGTTCACGGCGATCGGCGTCCCCGAAGGCGCCGTCGGCGGGCTCTCCGTGGTCGTCGGCATGCTGCTCGCGTCCGCCGTGCAGATGGTCATCGGTGAACTGGTGCCCAAGAACTGGGCGGTGTCCAGACCGCTCCAGGTCGCGCGGTTCGTCGCGGGCCCGCAGCACGCCTTCTCGCGGCTCTTCCGGCCGGTGATCGCCCTCCTGAACGCCACGGCCAACCGCCTGGTGCGCGCCCTCGGCGTCGAGCCCGCCGAGGAGCTGGCCTCGGCCCGCACCCCCGGCGAACTGGTCTCCCTGGCCCGGCACTCGGCGCGGGCCGGCGCCCTGGAGCAGCGCACCGCCGAACTGTTCGTCCGCACCCTCTCCCTCGGTGACCTGACCGCGCAGCACGTCATGACGCCGCGCGTGAAGGTCAGCGCGCTGCAGACGTCGGCGACCGCCGAGGACGTGGTGAACCTGACGCGCGCCACCGGCCTGTCCCGCTTCCCCGTCTACCGCGAGCGGATCGACGAGATCGCCGGCATGGTCCACCTCAAGGACGCCCTCGCGGTCCCCGCGCACGACCGGCTGCGCACCCCCGTGAGCCGCATCGCGCAGGCCCCGCTCCTGGTCCCCCAGACGCTTGCCGTGCAGCCCCTCCTCGCGCGGCTGCGCAGCGAGCAGCCCATCGCCGTCGTCGTCGACGAGTACGGCGGCACGGCAGGGGTGGTGACCCTGGAGGACATCGTCGAGGAACTCGTCGGCGAGGTGCGCGACGAGCACGACCTGCTGGACGTGCCCGAGCTGTGCACCGCGCCGCCCGAGGACGGCAGGCCCGCGTGGGACGCCGACGGGGGCTGCCGCGTCGACAGCCTGCGCCGCATAGGACTCGACGTACCCGAAGGGCCCTACGAGACCGTCGCGGGCCTCGTCGCCGACCTCCTCGGGCGCATCCCGGCCCCCGGCGACCGCGCCGAACTGCCGGGCTGGCGGCTCTCGGTGCGCCAGGTCGGGCACAACCGCGCCGAGCGGGTCAGGATCGCCATGACCGGGGCTGCCACGAATGAACCCGCCACGAATGAACCCGCCACGAATGAGGCGGCCACGCATGGGGCCGCCGCCGTGACCGGGGCCGCCGTGACGGCGGACGCCCCGGCGCCCGTAGCCGCCGCGGAGGCACTGCGATGAGCCTGCTCCAACTCCTCTTCGCCGTGCTGCTGGTGCTCGCCAACGGCTTCTTCGTCGGCGCCGAGTTCGCCCTCGTCTCCGTGCGCCGCAGCCAGATCGAGCCCCTGGGCACCAAGCGGGCCCGGCAGGTCCTCTACGGCCTCGAACACCTGCCGCAGATGATGGCGGCCGCCCAGTTCGGCATCACCGTCTGCTCGTTGACGCTCGGCGCCGTCGCCGAGCCCACCGTCGCGCACCTACTGGAGCCGGTGTTCCACGCGGTCCGCCTTCCCGAGGGCATGATCCACCCCCTCGGCTATGTGATCGCGCTCGCCGTCGTCGTCTTCCTGCACCTCGTCGTCGGCGAGATGCTTCCGAAGAACCTCGCGATGGCGGCCCCCGAGAAGACCGCGCTCTGGTTCAGCCCGGGGCTTGTCGCCTTCGCCCGGCTGTGCCGGCCGGTGACGGTCGCGCTCGGGGCGTGCTCACGGGTCGTCCTGAGGATCTTCCGGGTCGAGCCCAAGGACGAGGTGGAGGCGGTCTTCACCAGCGAACAGCTCAACCGCCTCGTGGAGGACTCCGGCCAGGCGGGACTGCTCGACCCCGAGGAGCAGGAGCGCCTTGAGGACGCCCTCGAGCTGGGCTCGCGCCCGGTCACGGACGTACTCCTCGACCGCGCGGCGCTGGTGACCGTGGACGCCTCGGTCACCCCGGGCCAGGTCATCGGGCTGACCGGGCGCACCGGCTACTCCCGCTTCCCGATCCGCGCGGAGAACGGCGCCTTCATGGGCTACCTCCACGTGAAGGACGTACTGGATCTGGAGGAGACCGACCGGGCCGTGCCGCAGCAGGTGTGGCGGCCGATGACCACACTGCGGGCGGAGCTGCCGCTGGACGACGCACTGACGGTGATGCGCCGCGCCGCCACGCATCTGGCGCAGGTCGCCGACGCGTCGGGCAAGGTGCTCGGTCTGGTCGCCCTGGAGGACGTACTGGAACTCCTCGTCGGCGAGGTCCGCGACCCGGCGCACCGCGTCGCGGTACCGCGCAGGGCCCAGGAGGACAGGGGCACGCACGGAAGCCGGGACAGCGCGCTGGTCAGCTGAGCGGCGGACCGGCAGACCGGCGGAACGAACGGCCGCGGGGCCGCGCCCGGGCTCAGCTCCCCGGCGCGTCCTGCGGCCCCCGCCCCGAGAGCACCTCGCCGTACGCCTGCATCAGATCCGGCAGCCGCAGCGTCGACAGGTCCTCGCGCCCCGGCTCGCCGGGGTAGCCGGAGAGCCGCAGATCGCGGTAGGCGCAGCTCTTCTCGTAGAGCGTGCGCAGGAAGCGGCCGTTGCCCAGCTCGTCGATCCAGGCCTGGTCGACGACGTGCCCGCTGATGGAGCGCAGCTCTTCCAGCGCCTCCTCGTCCCACACGTCGCCGTTGTCGGCGGCCAGCACCTCGCCGATCGCGGTCAGTTCGAGGGGGCGGTACGAGGGGAAGTCGACGCGTGTCGTGAAGCGCGAGGAAAGCCCGGGGTTGGCGGCGAGCAGCCGGTCCATGCCCTCGGGGTAGCCCGCGAGGATCACCACGAGGTGGTCGCGGTTGTCCTCGGCCCGCTTGAGGAGCACCTGCAGCGCCTCGTCGCCGTACGCGTCGCCCTTGCCGTAGCCGGAGTTGGAGAGGGAGTAGGCCTCGTCGACGAAGAGGACACCGCCGATCGCCGAGTCGATCAGTTCGTTGGCCTTCACGGCCGTCTGGCCCAGGTACTCGCCGACGAGATCGGCGCGCTGCGCCTCGACCAGGTGGTCGCCGCCGAGCAGCCCGAGCGCGTAGAAGACCCGGCCGAGGATGCGGGCCACGGTGGTCTTGCCGGTACCCGAGGGGCCCGAGAAGACGAAGTGCCGTTTCGGCGGCTGTACGGGCAGGCCCTGCGCGGCCCGCAGGCGTGCCATGTTCAACTGCGCGGAGAGTGCCTTGACCTGGCGTTTCACCGGCTCCATGCCCACCATGCACTCCAGCTCGGAGAGCGCGGCCTCCAGGAGGGCGGGGTC
>NZ_WMBF01000410.1:0-5746 GCF_019400875.1 Streptomyces anatolicus
CGACGAGGAGACCCCCGGGGTGCCGGGGCCGCGGGGCGGCGAGAGCGGCGGCTTCGGGACGGGCTCGGACACGGCCGGGTACGAGACGGCGTATGAGTCGGCGTACGAGGCGGCGGGCGGAGAGTGGGAGCCCGGGGTGGCCGGGCGGATCTCGGACCCCTACGGAGTGGGCGAGACGAAGCCCTGGCACGGAGCGGTGCCGCGCGGGCCCGGCGCCGGTGCCGACGGGCGGGGAGGCTCGGCTCGGCGTGAGGGTGCTTTCCGGGGCGAAGGTGCCGGCCGAGGTGAAGCCACCGTCCCCGGGCAGGGCGTGACCCGCGCTCAGGGCGGCCACGGTCTGGGCGTGAGCCAGGGCCAGGGCCAGGGCCAGGGCCAGGGCTCGGGCCACAAGGAGCACGGAGAGGTCGGCGAGGAGTACCGGAACCGGGAGCAGGGCGTCCCGGAGCAAGGGGAGTGGGGCACGCCCGAGGGCGAGGCGGCAGGGCTGCGGGGGCCCGCCACCGCGCTGGCCGCCGAGCGGGCCCGGCACGCCCGCATGGTCGTCGTCGGCGCCGTCACCGAGCGGTGGGCGCCCGAACAGGCCGGCCCCGTGCACGAGAACTGGCAGCTCGCCGCGCCGATCGGGCCCGCTACCGACCTGTGGGCCCTCGGGGCGCTGCTCTTCCGCGCCGTGCAGGGACACGCGCCCTACCCCGAGGACAACACCGCCGAGCTGGTGCAGCTGGTGTGCGCCGAGCCGCCCGCCTTCGCCGAGGAGTGCGGCCCGCTGCGGCCCGTCGTCGAGTCCCTGCTCCGCCAGGACCCCACCGAGCGGCTCGACTTCGAGGAGCTGGGCGGCTGGCTGCGCTCGTTGGTGCGGTCCGCGCCGGAGCCGGAGGCCGGGGCGCATGTGGTGCCGGTGCCGCCCTACGACGCCGGACGGCTGCCCGTCGTACGCCGCAGGGGCGAGGTCGTGCGCAGGCGGCGTGCGGCGGCGCCCGCCACCACGGGGCACGGGCGGCACAAGCGGGGGCGCGGCAAGGACGTGCGGGCCGCGCGCGCCTCCCGTGACCGCGAGCCGCGAAGGGTCCGCGAGACCGCGCCGCCGCGCGAGCCCAGGCTGGTCCACGAGATGGGGCCGAGCCGCGCGCCGCGGGCCGGGGGCCCGGCGCGGCCGCGCTCGCTCGGGCGGCTGCTGCTCCTCGCCATCCTCGTCGGGCTCGTCGCGGCGATCGCGTACGCGATGTTCTTCATGCCCAAGAGCGACGACAAGGCGTCGGGCGACCGCGCGGGGACCGTGGGCGAGGCGAGCACGGACCCCGGCCGCGAGGAGACGGCGCCGCCCGGCGATGACAAGCCCGGCGATGACAAGCCCCGCGATGTCGAGCCCAGCAGAAGCCCCAGCTCGCAGGAGCCGCAGACCTCCGGCCCCGAGCTGCCGCAGGGGTTCGCGCTGCGCAAGGACGCGGAGGGCTTCCGGGTCGCCGTGGCGCGCGGCTGGGACCGCCAGCCGAAGAACGGGCGTGGGCAGGTTCGTTACACCCACGGCGCATTCGAACTGCTCGTCGTGCCGGGCCGCGACACCACGGACAGCTACGGCAGCGACCCCATGGAGTACCAGCGCGAGCACGAGCGCGAGCTGCAGCCGTTCCGCGACTCCTCCTGGGCGACCTCCAGCGGCATGCGGCGCATCGACGTCGGCGGACGTGCCATGGCCGAGGGGCAGTTCACCTGGCAGGACGCGCAGGGACGCGAGATCTACGTACGCAATCTCGTGATGGTCGTCGGCGGGAAGTACCACGTCGTGCAGGTGCGCGGGCCCGAGGCGGAGCGGGACGAGGTGTCGCGGCTGTACGAGCAGGCGTCGAAGTCGTATCAGGTCTCCGGTTAGCCCGAACCAGCAGGCGTCCGGCCGGCCCTGGCCAGGTCTCTGTGGCCCCCTGTGGTTCCCTGCGCGCTCTTCCCTCCTTAACCTGGCCTTGTCAAGACCATTGCGGGGGAACGTGAATCAGAGCCATGGCCTGCTCCTCGCGGGCCGCTACCGACTCGGGGAGCCCATCGGACGCGGTGGCATGGGACGCGTGTGGCGCGCCCAGGACGAGGTGCTGCACCGTGCCGTCGCCGTCAAGGAGCTGACGGCCGCGCAGTACGTGCAGGAGGGCGACCGCGCGGTCCTCTTCGCGCGTACGCAGACCGAGGCGCGCGCGGCCGCCCGGATCAACCACCCCGCTGTCGTCACCGTCCACGACGTGGTGGAGTACGACGACCGCCCCTGGATCGTGATGGAGCTCGTCGAGGGCTGTTCGCTGGCGGACGCCGTCAAGGAGCGGGGTCGCGTCGAGTCCGTCGAGGCCGCCCGCATCGGCCTGTGGACCCTCAGGGCCCTGCGCGCCGCGCACGCGGCCGGGGTGCTCCACCGTGACGTCAAGCCCGGCAACGTCCTGCTGGCCGAGGACCGGCGGATCCTGCTCACCGACTTCGGGATCGCGGCGATCGAGGGGGACTCGACGGTCACGCGGACCGGCGAAGTCGTCGGCTCCGTCGACTATTTGGCGCCCGAGCGGGTCAGCGGCGCCACCCCGGGCCCGGCGTCCGACCTGTGGGCGCTCGGCGCCACGCTCTACACGGCGGTGGAGGGGAACTCCCCGTTCCGGCGTACGTCACCGATCGGCACCATGCAGGCCGTGGTCATGGAGGAGCCCGCGCCGCCCGGGCACGCGGGCGTCCTCGCGCCGGTCATCAGCGCCCTCCTGCGCAAGGACCCGGCGGCCAGGCCCACCGCGGAGCAGGCCGAACTGATGCTCGCCGAGGCGGCGGAGGGACGGCGGCCGAGCGGGATGCGGGCGTACATGCCGACGCGGGCGCACGGGCGGCGCCCTGGGCCCGGGCGGGGTGGTTCCGACACCGGGCGGCGCGGCCCCGGTTCCGGGCGGGGTGGTCGCGCCTCCGGGCCGGGCGGTCCCGACGCCGCCACCGTGGTCGAGGGGGCTGCCGCCGGGGGCCGGGACGCGGCGGGCGTCGGCGAAGGCTCCGCCGGGACAGCCGACGGGCCCGCGCTCGCACCACCCAGCAGCCCCTCCGACCGCCTCTCCCGCAGCCCATCCGACCGCCTCTCCGGCCGCTCCTCCAAGCACCCCTCCGGCAGCCGAGGCTGGCCCGCCATCGTCGCCCTCGCCCTCGTGGCCGCGCTGGTCGGCGGCGGTGGCGTCTTCGGCTATCTGCACTTCATGGGCGACGACGACGGCCGGACGCGCTCCCCGGCGGCCGACGGCGGACCGGGCGAGACCGTCAGCGGCATCCCCGAGAACTGGCGGCGGGTGCACGACCCGAACGGCTTCAGCCTCATGCTGCCCAAGGGCTGGAAGCGTGAAGTCGACGGCGACCAGGTCGACTACACGCCCGACGGCGGCCGCCGATTCCTGCGCATCGCCGTCGAGAAGAACCCGCAGTACGAGACCTCGTACCTGCACCAGCTGTCCCTGGAGAAACCCCTGCGCAAGAAGCTGCCCGACTACCGGCGGCTGCACCTCAACTCCAACACCTTCCGCGACCAGCGGGGCGCCCTCTGGGAGTTCAGCTGGACCGCGGGGGCGAACGACACCACCGCGGGTCCGCGCCGCGCCATCGAGCAGATGTATATCGGCCGTGACGGCGTCGAGTACGGCCTCTACATGTCGGCCCCCGCCGACAACTGGGCGAGCACCAGGCAGCAGTTCGACGCGATGCTGCGGGGGTGGCGGGAGGGCTGAGCGCCCCCGCGCGCTCCTGGGGCATCCGGTGCGCCCCCGATGCGCCAAACGACTGCGGCCGGAACCCGCCCGCCGCGCGGTGAGACCCATTCCGTTCGCACACCTGTGGGGCATGATGGCCGCATGGGGAGCCTGGGAGACCGCGCAGGTGGGGGCCGCGACCGTGTGATCGCCGGCCGTTACCGCCTGGAGGCGCGGCTCGGCCGGGGCGGGATGGGAGTCGTATGGCGCGCCACCGATCTGCTTCTCGGGCGTCAGGTCGCCGTGAAGGAGCTGGAGCGGGACGAGACGCTCGCCGACACCGAGGCGACGCAGCAGCACGAGCGTTCCCTGCGTGAGGCGCGTGCCGTGGCCCAGCTGCGACATCCGCACATCGTCGTCGTCCATGACGTGGTCGTGGAGGACGAACAGCCGTTCATCGTGATGGAGTTGATCGACGGCGGTTCGCTGGCGGGCCGCATCGCGCGGCACGGGCCGCTCGACGCGGACACCGTCGCCCGCATGGGCATCGATCTGCTCGGCGCCCTGAGCACCGCCCACGAGGCGGGCATCCTGCACCGCGACCTCAAGCCCGCCAACGTCCTCATGGAGCGCGACACCGGCCGCGTCGTCCTCACCGACTTCGGGATCGCGCAGGTCACAGGGGCGACGACGCTCACGGAGGTGGGGTCGTTCGTCGGCTCGCCCGAGTACACCGCGCCGGAGCGCATCGCGGGGGAGCACACCGGCCCCGAGTCCGACCTCTGGTCGCTCGGCGCGCTGCTCGTCACCGCGCTCGCCGGTGAGTCGCCCTTCCGCAGGGACTCCATCGGCGGGGTCCTGCACGCGGTCGTCTACGAGGAGATACGCCCGCCGGAGAGCGCGGCACCGCTCCTCCCGGCCGTCCTCGGCCTCCTGGAGCGCGACCCCCGGCGGCGCCTGGCCGCCGCGGAGGCGGAACGGCTGCTGCGCGCGTACGTCGACACGGGCCGCATGCCCGAGCTGCCGGGGAACGGCAGGGCCGGCCCGGTCATGCCCGCGCACGGCGGCTTCATCCACACGCGCCGCGAACTGTTCCCGGGGCGCGCCGAGCCCGCCGGGCCGCGGGGCCGCCAGAGCCGGGTCATGCTGATCGCCGCGGCGCTGGTGGCGGCCGTGGCCGGGGCCGGGGTCTCGGCCACCGCGCTCCTGCTGGGCCGGGACGGGGACGGCGGTACGCCGACCAACTCGGCCTCGCCCTCCACCACCGTCGGCGACCCGACCCCCACGGTGACGGTCACTCAGAGCACGCGTAAGCCCGAACCGGCCCCGCCCAAGCCGTCCACGCCCCAGCCGCCCGAGGGCTACCGGTTGGCGAAGGACCCCGAGGGCTTCACGATCGCCGTGCCGAAGGGCTTCGAGCGGAAGACCGACGGGCCCCGGATCTTCTACATCTCGCCGAGCGGCACCTACCGCGTCGGCATCAAGGAGACGGACCCGGAGCCGGGCGGCCCGCTCGCCGCGCAGCGCCGCGCCGACATCGAGGGGCCGCGGAACAACCCCGGCTACCGCAACAGCGAGATCACCGAGACCACGCGCAACGGCCGCCCCGCCGCCCTCTGGGAGTTCACCTGGGACGGCTTCAGCGAGACGGAGGGCGAGCGGCACACGTACGACCTGTGCTGGGAGGAGGGCGGCAGGATGTACGACGTGTGGGTCTCGGGCCCGGCGGAGCAGGCGGAGCAGACGCGGAAGTACTTCGACACGGCGGTCGACACGTTCGTACGCAGGTAGCGGCGGGCCCTGCGCGCCATGTCTCCCGCGTGACCTCGTGCATCACCCCGGTCACAAGTGGGAGGCCTGGCTGGAAACTGAGGTACCCCGCACGGTAATCATGGGGGCATGAGTAATGACGGGGGCACCTCATACGGCCCGTACGAGCCCACAAGCTACGGCCTGCAACCGCCGCGACAGCCCGGCGTCCCCGGACAGCCCAACGCCTCCGGACAGCCCAGCGCTCCCGGCCGGCCCGGCCCGCACGGTGGTGCCCACCCCGGCAA
>NZ_WMBF01000411.1:0-5741 GCF_019400875.1 Streptomyces anatolicus
CCGGAACAGCTGAACTCCGCCACGCCCCGCGAGGCCGAGGCCGCGCTCCTCACCTGCTGCGGCAGCCTCCACTGGGCCCGCCGCGTCGCCGACCACCGGCCCTACCCCGACCTCGACGCCCTGCTCGCCGCCTCCGACGAGGCCGCCTACGACCTCTCCCCCGGCGACCTCGCCGAGGCCCTGGCCCGCGAGCAGCCGGCCGCGCCCCACGGCACGTACACCGCGGCGCACACCGCGCTCCGCGCCGCCCACGCCGCGTACGAGAGCCGCTTCGGTCACACGTTCGTGGTCTGCCTCGACGACGTCGCCCGCGCCGAGGCCCTGGACCACCTGCTCAGCGCCCTTCGGTCACGCCTCGGCAACGATCCTGACGACGAACGCGCCATCGCCGCCGAGGAACTGCGCCGCCTGGCCCGGGGCCGTCTCACCCGCCTCACCCGCATCCAAGCGGCCACCGGGGCCTCAGAGACCCCAGAGGCCCCCGCACGGGACGAGTGCCCGCAAGCCCGGCCCGATAGCCCGTACGTGCCTGTTTGATTGCTTGTTTGATCACACCTGCGGACCCGACGCAGGGCTACCGACAACTCGTCGATACGATGACGAGCGGCCGGTGGACCGTACCCGGCCGGGCTCGTCCGACAGAGCTGCTTCTTCTTTAGTTAGAAGACTGGCGGCCGGCCCCAACCCCCGCTCCCGGAGGAACTTCCGTGCCGGCTGGAACGCTGTACCGCGGCCGGGAAGGAATGTGGTCCTGGGTGGCTCATCGAGTCACCGGCGTCCTCATCTTCTTCTTCCTGTTCGTGCATGTGCTGGACACCGCTCTCGTCCGCGTCTCCCCCGAGGCGTACGACGATGTCGTCAGCACCTACAAGACGCCGATCGTCGCACTCCTCGAGTACGGCCTGGTCGCCGCCATCCTCTTCCACGCACTCAACGGCCTGCGCGTCATCGCCGTCGACTTCTGGTCGAAGGGGCCCCGCTACCAGAAGCAGATGCTCTGGACCGTCGTCGGCATCTGGGTCGTCCTGATGGTCGGGGCCCTCTACCCGATCCTCGGCCACGCCGTCCGCGAAGTCTTCGGGAGCTGACGCCAGACATGTCTGCTGACACCACGCTCGATAAGTCCGGCACGTCCGGCGTCGGCCCCGTCGAGGGTGCCTCGCTCTACGACGTGGACCACCCGGCCCCCCTCATCGAGGCGCCGCGCAAGCGCACCTCCAAGACCCCGCGCTCGACCCGCGGCAACTTCGAGATGGCCGCATGGCTCTTCATGCGCCTGTCCGGTGTCGTCCTGGTCGTCCTCGTCCTCGGCCACCTGCTGATCCAGCTGGTGCTCGACGGCGGCGTGTCGAAGATCGGCTTCGCGTTCGTCGCGGGCCGCTGGGCCTCGCCGTTCTGGCAGGTCTGGGACCTGCTGATGCTGTGGCTCGCGATGCTGCACGGCGCCAACGGCCTGCGCACGGTCATCAACGACTACGCCGAGCGTCCGAACACGCGTCTGTGGCTCAAGGGCCTGCTGTACACCGCCACGGTGTTCACCATCCTTCTGGGCACGCTGGTGATCTTCACCTTCGACCCGAACATCCGCTAAAGCCGAGGCGACCTCAGTGAAGATTCACAAGTACGACACCGTCATCGTCGGCGCGGGCGGCGCCGGCATGCGCGCCGCCATCGAGGCGACGAAGCGCAGCCGCACCGCCGTGCTCACCAAGCTGTACCCCACCCGCTCCCACACGGGCGCCGCGCAGGGCGGCATGGCCGCCGCGCTCGCCAACGTGGAGGAGGACAACTGGGAGTGGCACACCTTCGACACGATCAAGGGCGGCGACTACCTGGTCGACCAGGACGCCGCCGAGATCCTGGCGAAGGAGGCCATCGACGCGGTCCTCGACCTGGAGAAGATGGGCCTGCCGTTCAACCGCACCCCGGACGGCACCATCGACCAGCGCCGCTTCGGCGGTCACACCCGTAACCACGGCGAGGCCGCCGTGCGCCGGTCCTGCTACGCGGCCGACCGCACCGGCCACATGATCCTCCAGACGCTGTACCAGAACTGCGTCAAGGAGGGCGTGGAGTTCTTCAACGAGTTCTACGTCCTGGACCAGATCATCGTCGAGGACCCCGCGACCGGGGTGAAGAAGAGCGCGGGCGTCGTCGCGTACGAGCTGGCCACCGGCGAGATCCACATCTTCCAGGCCAAGTCCGTGATCTACGCGTCCGGCGGCACCGGCAAGTTCTTCAAGGTGACCTCGAACGCGCACACGCTCACCGGCGACGGCCAGGCGGCCTGCTACCGGCGCGGGATCCCGCTGGAGGACATGGAGTTCTTCCAGTTCCACCCGACCGGCATCTGGCGCATGGGCATCCTGCTCACGGAGGGCGCCCGCGGTGAGGGCGGCATCCTGCGCAACAAGGACGGCGAGCGCTTCATGGAGAAGTACGCGCCGGTCATGAAGGACCTCGCCTCCCGTGACGTCGTCTCGCGCTCCATCTACACGGAGATCCGTGAGGGCCGCGGCTGCGGTCCCGAGGGCGACCACGTCTACCTCGACCTCACGCACCTGCCGCCGGAGCAGCTGGACGCCAAGCTCCCGGACATCACGGAGTTCGCGCGTACGTACCTCGGCATCGAGCCCTACACGGACCCGATCCCGATCCAGCCGACCGCGCACTACGCCATGGGCGGTATCCCGACGAACGTCGAGGGTGAGGTCCTCGCGGACAACACCACGGTCGTCCCGGGTCTGTACGCGGCGGGCGAGGTGGCCTGCGTCTCCGTGCACGGCGCCAACCGCCTCGGCACCAACTCGCTCCTGGACATCAACGTCTTCGGCAAGCGCGCGGGCATCGCCGCCGCCGAGTACGCCGCGAAGGCCGACTTCGTCGAGCTTCCGGAGAACGCCCAGGACCTGGTCGTCTCCCAGGTCGAGCGGCTGCGTGACGCCACGGGCACCGAGCGGGTCGCCGAGCTGCGCAAGGAGCTGCAGGAGACCATGGACGCCAACGTCATGGTGTTCCGCACCGAGCAGACGATCAAGACGGCGGTCGAGAAGATCGCGGAGCTGCGCGAGCGCTACCTCAACGTCTCGATCCAGGACAAGGGCAAGCGGTTCAACACCGACCTCCTGGAGGCGATCGAGCTGGGCAACCTGCTCGACCTCGCCGAGGTCATGGCGCAGTCCGCGCTCGCCCGCAAGGAATCCCGCGGCGGTCACTACCGCGAGGACTTCCCCAACCGCGACGACGTCAACTTCATGCGCCACACCATGGCGTACCGCGAGGTCGGCGACGACGGCACGGAGACGATCCGTCTCGACTACAAGCCGGTCGTCCAGACCCGCTACCAGCCGATGGAGCGTAAGTACTGATGGCAACCCCGACCCTCGCGAAGGAAGACGCCAAGCCCGAGGCGGGCTTCGCCGACTCCCCGTACATCACGATCACCCTGCGCGTCCGCCGCTTCAACCCCGAGGTCTCGGCGGACGCCACCTGGGAAGACTTCCAGCTGGAGATCGACCCCAAGGAGCGTGTCCTCGACGCCCTCCACAAGGTCAAGTGGGACATGGACGGCACGCTGACGTTCCGTCGCTCCTGCGCGCACGGCATCTGCGGCTCGGACGCCATGCGGATCAACGGCAAGAACCGTCTCGCCTGCAAGACCCTGATCAAGGACATCAACCCGGGCAAGCCGATCACGGTCGAGCCCATCAAGGGTCTGACGGTCCTGAAGGACCTGGTCGTCGACATGGACCCGTTCTTCCAGGCGTACCGCGACGTGATGCCGTTCCTCGTCACGAAGGGCAACGAGCCGACGCGCGAGCGTCTGCAGTCCGCCGAGGACCGCGAGCGCTTCGACGACACGACGAAGTGCATCCTGTGCGCCGCGTGCACGTCCTCGTGCCCGGTGTTCTGGAACGACGGGCAGTACTTCGGCCCGGCCGCGATCGTCAACGCGCACCGCTTCATCTTCGACTCGCGTGACGAGGCGGGCGAGCAGCGCCTGGAGATCCTGAACGACAAGGACGGCGTGTGGCGTTGCCGCACGACGTTCAACTGCACGGACGCGTGCCCGCGTGGCATCGAGGTCACCAAGGCGATCCAGGAGGTCAAGCGCGCGCTGATCACGCGTCGCTTCTGATCTGTTCGCCGTCCGTACGTCACAGTGGGCCCCGCTCCTTCCGAGGAGCGGGGCCCGCTGTGCGTGTGCCCGGTGCGTCCCCGGTGCGGGCCAGATGGGGGCGGTCGCGGCGTCGTTCTCGCGCGTCTGCGTCCGGAGCGCGGGCGCCGTCCTACGCTGACGGAATGTCAGACAACCAGTCGGTCGGCCTGTCCGTTGACCAGCTCACCGCCGACCCCGCCGCGGAACTGCTCGGCTTCGACAACGTCCTGTTTCCCGTCGGCGATCTGGGCGAGGCCGTCGGGTTCTACGAGCGGGCCGGGTTCCCGGTCTCGTTCCGGCTCGACGAGATCGGGCTCGCCATCCTGAAGGTCGGCAAGGAGACCCCGGGCGTGCTGCTGCGCGTGGAGGACGGCATCGTGCCGCGTACGCCGCCGTGGCCCTCGCCCCGCGTGTGGCTGGAGGTGCCGGACGCCCGCGCCAAGGGGAGGGCGCTCGCGGAGGCGGGCATCGTGCTGCTCGCCGAGCCGTTCTCCGTCGCCACCGGGTGGACCGTGGAGATCGCCGACCCGTGGGGCAACATCACGGGCTTCACGGATTACCTGAAGCGGCCGGAGCTGGCGCGCAGTTCCTGAGGGCTCAGGCGTCGCGCGCGGCCAGTTCCACCACCGTGATGTCCGAGGGCGCCCCGACCCGTACCGGCGGGCCCCAGGCACCCGCGCCCCGCGTCACGTAGAGCTGCGTGTCGCCGTACCGCTCCAGGCCCGCGAGCGTCGGGTTGGCCAGGTCCGCGACGAGGTTGCCGGGCCACAGCTGGCCGCCGTGCGTGTGGCCGGAGAGCTGGAGGTCGACGCCGTGTTCGACGGCGTCGTGGATGACGACCGGCTGGTGCGCGAGGAGCACGGACGCCCGTGAGCGGTCCCGGTCCCCGAGGGCCCTGGTGAAGTCGGGGCCCTTTCCCTCGTCCTCGCCCGCCACATCGTCGACGCCCGCGAGGTCGAACCAGGGCAGTTCGGTACGGGCGTTGCGCAGCGGGCGCAGGCCGAGTTCGCGTACGTGGTCGACCCACTGCTCGGCTCCGGAGAAGTACTCGTGGTTGCCCGTCACGAAGTACGCGCCGTGCCGCGCCCGCAGCCCGGCGAGCGGGGCCGCGGCCGGGCCGAGGTCCTCGACGCTGCCGTCCACCAAGTCGCCGACGACGGCGATCAGATCGGGCTGTGTGGCGTTGATGGTGTCGACCACGCGCTGGGTGAAGCCGCGCCCGAGGATCGGCCCGAGGTGGATGTCGCTGACCACGGCGATCCGGTATCCGTGCGCCCCGCGCGCCAGCTTGGCCAGCGGCACGGTGACGTGGCGGGTGACCTGGCCGCGCCGCGCGCCGGCGCTGCGGGCGGCCTCTTCCAGTTCAGGCCCCACCTGCAGCAGCGTCGACGAGATCAGGCGCAGGCCGTAGGCCATCCAGACCACCGTGTAGGCCAGCCACACGCTGAAGATGGTGCTGCGCATGGCACGCAGCCATTCGATGAAGTTCTCGCGCAGCCACTCGGCGAACGGCAGGCCCGACAGCCAGCCGCCCAGGTCCGGATCCAGCGCGTTGTCCAGCCACATCGGCACGAACAGGAAC
>NZ_WMBF01000412.1:0-5730 GCF_019400875.1 Streptomyces anatolicus
GGCGAAAGAAGCGGGAGCGAAGGGCGCGGCTGCGGACAAGGCGCTTCAGACGGCGATCATCTGGACCGTCCTGCTCTTCGCGCTCTGCCGCCAGTCACAGGTCCTCATCGAACGCTTCCTCGCCTCCTCGCTGCCCGCCGGGGCCATCTCGCATCTGAACTACGCGCAGAAGGTCGCGCAGATGCCGATGGTCCTCTCCCTCATGCTGTGCACGGTCACCTTCCCCACGCTCGCCCGCGCGCTGGCGGCCGGGGAGACCGAGCGCGCCAGGGACCGCGTCGAACGCGACCTCGTCCTCGCGGGCTGCGTGGTCCTGTGCGGCACCGCCGCCGTCATCGCCGCCGCGCCCGCGCTCATCGAACTGCTCTTCCAGCGCGGCGCCTTCACCGCGCCGGACACCGCCACCACGGCGTCCGTCATGCGGGTGTACGCGCTGGGCCTGCTCGGCCACACCCTGGTGGGCGCGCTCGCCCGCGCCCACTTCGCCGCCGCCCGTACCACCTGGGTCCCGTTCTTCGCGATGTTCGTCGGCATCGTCACCACCGCGGGCATCGGCTTCCTGAGCGTCGGCACCTGGGGTGTCCACGGCATCGCCGCCGCGAACGCCACCGGCGTCTGCGTCAGCGCCCTGCTCCTGCTGCGCGGCATGGGCCCGCGCACGGTGCCGGTCAGGACGCGGGCGGTCGCCGGGCAGCTGGGCCGTCTGGTGATCGCCGCCGGAGGCGCGGCGGTGCTCGGCGCCCTGTGCGCGGGCCGGATCGGGCAGCCCGCCCTCGCCGTCCTCGCCGGCTTCTCGGTGGTCACCGTCTCCTTCGTGCTGCTCGGCCTGCTCCTGGGCGCACAGCCCTGGCCGTCCGCCCTTCGCTCCGTCAGAGGAAAGGTCCGTCATGTCCGTTGACCTCACCCCGTCCTCCCCGTCCGGTGCGGAGCCGTTCCTGCGCACCAGGCCGCCCCGTACGCGCGCGTGGATCGCGATGTACCACTCCGTGGCGGACCCTTCCGACGATCCGTACCGCATCACGGTCTCGCCCGACCGCCTCGCCGCGCAGCTGCGGTGGCTGCGCAGCCAGGGCCTGCGCGGGGTTTCGATGCGCCAGCTCCTGGACGCGGGCGCGCGCGGCCAGGAGCACGGCCTCGTGGGGCTCACGTTCGACGACGGGTACCGCGACTTCGTCGACGCGGCGGTCCCGCTGCTGCGGAGCCACGACTGCACCGCCACCCTGTTCGTCCTGCCGGGCCGCCTCGACGGCGACAACGCCTGGGACCCCAAGGGCCCGCGCAAGCCGCTCCTGGGCGCCGCGGGCATCCGCCGCGCCGCCGAGTACGGCATGGAGATCGCCTCGCACGGCCTGACCCACGTCGACCTCACCCGGGCCGACGACCAGCTCCTGCACCGCGAGATCAGCGACAGCCGCGCGGCCCTCGCCGACCTGACCGGCACCGAGGCGCAGGGCTTCTGCTACCCCTACGGCCACGTCGACGAGCGGGTGAGGAACGCCGTACGGGACGCCGGTTACCGCTACGCCTGCGCGATCGACCCGGGCCCCCTCTCCGGCCCCTTCGCGCTGCCCCGCGTACACATCGGCCAGAACGACACGGCCCCGCGCCTGCGGCTGAAGCTGTGGACGAACCGGCTCAGGCACCGCGCCCTGGACCGCTCGGCGGTCGCCGGATGAGGGTCCTGCACATCATCACCGGCCTCGGCGTGGGCGGCGCGGAGCTGCAACTGCGCCTGCTCCTTCGCCACATGCCGGCCGACTGCGACGTGGTCACGCTGACCAACGCGGGCAGCGTGGCACGCGGCATCGTCGCCGACGGCACCCAGGTGACCGACCTCGGCATGTCCGGCAACCGCGACCTGCCCGCCCTGCCCCGGCTGGCCCGGCTCATCAAGGCCGGGCGGTACGACGCCGTCCACACACACCTGTACCGCGCCTGCCTGTACGGGCGCGTCGCGGCCCGCATGGCCGGGGTGCGCGCGGTGGTCGCCACGGAACACTCCCTGGGCGACACCCAGATGGAGGGCCGCCCGCTGAGCGCCGGTGTCCGCGCGCTGTACCTCGCCGGGGAGCGCCTCGGCCGGATGACGGTCGCCGTCTCCCCCGCCGTCGGGCAGCGCCTGCACCGCTGGGGAGTGCCCCGCCAGCGCATCCGGGTGGTGCCGAACGGCATCGACGTGGAGCGCTTCCGGTACGACCCGGCGGCCCGGGTCCGCGTCCGGCGCCGCCTCGAACTGCCGGACGCGGCGTTCGTCGTCGGGGGCGTGGGGCGGCTGACCGGCGGCAAGCGTTTCGACGTACTCCTGCACGCGGCCGCCCAGCTCCCGGAGGACATCGTCGTCCTGCTGGTCGGCACCGGCCCCCAGGAGGAGGAGCTGCGGCGCCTCGCCGACCGGCTCGGCCTGGCGCGGCGGGTGCGGTTCGCCGGGGAGGCCGCCCACGAGGAGAGCGGCGGCGACGGTGGCGGTGCGCCCGGTCTGCCCTCGCTGCTTTCCGCGATGGACGCCCTGGCCTCCCCCTCCCCCGAGGAGGCGTTCGGGCTCGCGCTCGTGGAGGGCCTGGCCTGCGGGCTTCCCGTGGTCTACGCCTCGTGCCCCGCCGTGGACGGCTTCCCGGCCGGGGCGCGGGCGGACGCCACGTACTGCCCGAGCGACCCGGACTCCTTCGCGCAGGCCCTCTACGGCCTGCGGACCGCCCTCCTGCCGCGGCGCCCCGCACCGGCCGCCGTGCGGCACTACAGCATCACCCGCAGCGCCGAACAGCTGATGCGCGTCTACGCGTCCGTTGTCCCCGGCCCGACCCCGGAGGTGAACCCCCGATGAGCGAATCCGCGAAAGAGCGCCCGCGTACCGACGCCCTGCGCGCCCGCCTCGCGCGGCTGCCCCGCTGGTGGCCCCTGCCCGCCTGCGCGGCCCTCGGCGTCCTCGCCGGTGCCGGGTACGGCGCGCTCCAGACGCCGCAGTACACCGCCACCAGTTACGTCGTCGCCGTACCGCAGGCCAAGTCCGACCCGGCGTCGGCGCTCGGGTTCGCCCAGGCCTACGGACGGGTGGCGACGCAGCTCGCCGTGCTCGGCGACGCGCAGGTGGCGGCGGGCGTGTCGGCCACGGAGCTGCGGGACACCGTCCAGGTGGCCACCTCCCCCGACGCGCCGATGATCGCCATCTCCGCGGTCTCCGCCAGGCCCTCGGCCGCGGCCGTCACCGCCGACGCGGTGGCCCGCTCGCTCGCCAAGAGCGCCAACCACTCCAAGGACAGCACCCAGGTCAAGCTCCTGACGTTCTCCCGCGCGCTGGAGCCCGACGCGCCGTCCTCGCTCTCCACCGGGGTGACGACCCTGGTCGGCGGCTGCGCGGGCGGTCTCCTCGGCGGCCTCGCCCTTCTCGTACGTCCACGGGGGCGCACGGAGGCGACCGCCGGGGCCGCCGTCCCCGGCCCCGCGTCCGCCCTCGCGAGGAGCGCCGCGCCGTGAGCACGGTGACGGAGGCGGGCCTGCTCAGGACGCGGCTGTGCGTGGACGAGGGCGAGTTCGAGGCGCTTGCGGAGCCGTGGGGGCGGCTGTACCGGTCCTGCGAGGCGGCCACGCCCTTCCAGAGCCACGCCTGGCTCTCCTCCTGGTGGCGGTCGTACGGGCGGCCCGGGCGGCTGCGGGTGCTCCTGGTCCGGGAGGGGGACCGGCTGATCGCCGCGGCGCCGCTGATGCGGGTGCACCGCCCGCTCCCGGCGCTGAAGCCGCTCGGCGGGGCGATCTCCGACTTCGCGGACGTGCTGGTGGACGGTTCCGCGCGCGAGGACGCCACCGAGGCGCTGGTGACCGGGCTCCACGCGCTGGCCGGGACCGCGCTGATCGACTTCGGGGAGGCCCGCCCCGGCGCCTGCGTGGAGCGCGTCCACGCACGCTGGCCGGGCCCCAAGCGGGCGCTGCCCGACTCGCCCTGCCTGGAGCTTCCCGCCCTGCCCATGGAGGAGCTGCTCCAGCGGCTGCCGACACCGCGCGCCCAGCGCACCCGGGCCAAGATGCGCAAGCTGGCGAAGCTGGGCGTGCAGGCGCGCACCGTGCCCGCCGACGAGGTCGAGGCGTCCGTACGGACCCTGCTGCACCTGCACGAACTGCAGTGGCGCGGCCGGAAGGTGACGTCCGAGCATCTGCGGCCCCGGTTCCGCGAGCACCTGCTGCGCTCGATGCGGCCGATGGTCGCGGCGGGCGAGGCGGTGCTGACCGAGTTCCGCCTGGACGGCGAGGTGATGGCCGCCGATCTGACGCTGCTCTCGGGCTCGCTGGCGGGCGGCTATCTGTACGGCGCCCACCCCCGGCTGCGGGAGCGCAAGGTGGACGTCGCCACGATGCTCCTGGACGCGTGCACCCGCCACACCGGCGGCGAGCAGCGGCGCGCCCTGAGCCTGCTGCGCGGCGACGAGCCGTACAAACACCACTGGCGCCCCGACCCGGTCACCAACCAGCGATTCCTCCTCGCCCGCGGCCGTACGGCCCCCTTGCTGGCCGCGGCGGTCTGGGACGCGTCGGCCCGGCGGTGGGCGAAGGAGCGGCTGCGCGAGCGGGCGGCGCGGCGTGGAGACAGCGGGGCCTCCTCGTGAGGGGCGGCGGGCTCAGGGGCGGCAGCCTCAGGGTCGGCGGGCTCAGGGTCGGCGGGCTCAGGGTCGGCGGGCTCAGGAGCGTCCGGCTCAGGAGTGCCGCTCCCCCTTCCACCAGCCGAGCCGCATGCACACCCTCCCGCCGAGCCAATCCTCGACCCAGTCACCGAGGTTCAGCGGCGAGCACTCGGTCGGCAGCACCGGTCCGGGCGGCACGTCCGGCGTGCCGTCACGGCCGGAGAGCAGCTCGCGGTAGACCGCCGAGGCCGCCGGATTCTCCTTGCACTGCCACACGCCGTGCGGGCAGTAGTCGGTCACCGTGTTGTAGAGCGGCTTCTTCTCGTCCATCCATTTCAGCATCCGGCGCATGTATTCTTCGTTGTCGCCGTTGCGGAAAAGCCCCCATTCGGGATAAGAGATGGGTTTCTTGTGCGCCGCCGCGAAATCGACGTGCTCCTGGAGTCCGTACGGCTCCTCGATCTGCTCGTCGAACGACATTCCGCGCGGCTGGTCGTACGAGTCCATGCCGATGATGTCGACGACATCGTCACCCGGATAGCACTGCGTCCACGGAATGGCGTCACGCCCTCTGCTGGGCGTGAAGTCGAACTGGAACTTCTGTCCGGGCACCGAACGCATCGTGGTGACGATCCTGTTCCAGTACCTCTTCCAGGACTCCGGGTCCGGGCCGCAGCGATGGGTGTAGGTCGTGCCGTTCATCTCCCAGCCGAGGACGATCACCGTGTCGGGCACGCCGAGGTCGACCAGACGTTCGGCGAGCGCGCGGAAGTGGCGGTCGAAGCCGCCGGAAGCGCCCTGCCGCAGCAGCCCGGCGACCTCGTCGTCGCCGACGCCTTCCTCGTTGCGCTCGAGCATCGGCACGTTGAGGACGAAGAGCCTGTCGTCCTTCTCCTTGCGCCACCTCGCCCAGTCCTCCAGGAAGCCGGGGGTGCCCTCGATGTTGGTCCACAGGTCGCCGGGGAGGTAGGTGTGCCCGACCCGCAGCTCGGCCCCGCCGAGCCACTTGCTCAGCTCGTCGATGCGCTGGACGCCGCGGGGCCCGTAGTCGAGATACGCGCCGAAGGCGGGCGTCCTCGCAGCGGCGGCGGGGTCCACCGGGCCGACCGAGGTCATGGGG
>NZ_WMBF01000413.1:0-5716 GCF_019400875.1 Streptomyces anatolicus
GAGCCGCTTGGGGGCGCGGGGAACTGCGCGATCAGCCACTACGCACCCGCGCGGCACGAGGAACCCGCACAGACCCCGCCCCCCGACCGGTCCCGCGCACAAGAACCGCGAAAGCCCTCAGCCGAGCCCGTGCATCCAGCCATGGACGTCCTCAGACGTCCCCCGCTGAATGTCCAGCAACGCGTCCCTCAGCTTCATCGTGACCTCACCCGGCTCGCCCCCGCTCTGCTGCCACTCCCCCGCCGCGCACTTGACCGTGCCGACCGGCGTGATGACCGCCGCCGTGCCGCAGGCGAAGACCTCCGTCAGCGTGCCGTTCTCGGAGTCCGTCTTCCACTGGTCGATGGAGACCCGCGCCTCCTTCGACTCGTACCCGAGGTCCCGCGCGACGGAGAGCAGCGAGTCACGGGTGATGCCCGCGAGCAGGGAGCCCGTCAGCGTCGGGGTGACGATCACCGGCTTCTCGTTGCCCGCGCCCCCGTACACGAAGTACAGGTTCATGCCGCCCAGCTCCTCGACCCACTTGTGCTCGACCGCGTCGAGGTAGGCGACCTGATCGCAGCCCTTCGCCGCCGCCTCGGCCTGCGCGAGCAGCGACGCGGCGTAGTTGCCACCGGTCTTGGCGTCGCCCATGCCGCCGGGGACCGCGCGCACCCGGTCCTCGGAGAGCCAGATCGAGACGGGCTTCACACCGCCGGGGAAGTACGCCCCCGCCGGCGAGGCGATGACGACGAAGAGGTATTCGTTGGCGGGCTTCACACCGAGGCCCACCTCGGTGGCGATCATGAAGGGGCGCAGGTAGAGGGATTCCTCGCCGCCGTGCGCCGGAACCCACGCCTTGTCCTGCCGCACCAGCACGTCACACGCCTCGATGAACGTCTCGACGGGCAGCTCGGGCATGGCCAGGCGCCGCGCGGAGGCCTGGAAGCGGCGGGCGTTGGCGTCGGGGCGGAAGGAGGCCACCGAGCCGTCGGGCTGGCGGTAGGCCTTGAGGCCCTCGAAGATCTCCTGCGCGTAGTGCAGGACGTTCGTCGCCGGGTCGAGGGCCAGCGGTCCGTACGGCACGAGCTGGCCGTCGTGCCAGCCGCGGCCCTCCGTCCACTTGATCGTCACCATGTGGTCGGTGAAGTGGCGGCCGAACCCGGGGTTGGCCATGATCGCCTCGCGCTCCGCGGCGGCCAGCGGGGACGAGGAGGGCTTCAGCTCGATGGTCGGCTTGGTCGGCGTCGTCGGCGTCGTCGGCGTGGTCGTCATGAGTGCTTCGTCCTTCACGGTGTGATGGTGACGGACCGCGCTCACGTCCGTACCAGCCGGTACGAGGACGTCCGAGCTTCCCTGTCTTCACGGCCCCACGTTCGATTATCGCTCGCGGGGTCCCGGAGAAGAAACGGCAGGAGTGCGGCCCGGGGGTCGATGGTGACACCCGGGGGCCGCATACGAGAAGCCGCCGGGTGCCTCGCGAGACCCGGCGGCTTCTGTCGATCTTCGAGCTGCCGGGTCAGCCCGCTACTCGTACGGCGAGCGCGTCGCCGATCTGCTCGGTGGTGCGCACGCTCTCCCCGCGCTCGGCGAGGTCGGCGGAGACGGCGGTCTCGATGCGGGCGGCCTCGGGCTCGTACCCGAGGTGGCGCAGGAGCAGGGCGACCGACAGGACGGTGGCCGAGGGGTCGGCCTTGCCCTGGCCCGCGATGTCCGGCGCCGAGCCGTGCACGGGCTCGAACATGGACGGGAACTCGCCGCTCGGGTTGATGTTGCCGGAGGCCGCGACGCCGATGCCGCCGGAGACGGCCGCGGCGAGGTCGGTGATGATGTCGCCGAAGAGGTTGTCGGTGACGATCACGTCGAAGCGGCCGGGGTCGGTGACGAGGTAGATCGTCGCGGCGTCGACGTGGATGTAGTCGGTGGTGACCTCGGGGAACTCCTTGGCCACCTTGTGGAAGACGTTCGTCCAGAGGTGACCGGCGTAGGCCAGGACGTTGTTCTTGTGGACCAGCGTCAGCTTCTTGCGCGGGCGGGCCTGTGCGCGGGCGAAGGCGTCACGGACCACGCGCTCCACGCCGAAGGCGGTGTTGACGGAGACCTCGGTGGCGACCTCGTGCGGGGTGCCGGTGCGGATCGAGCCGCCGTTGCCCGTGTAGGGGCCCTCGGTCCCTTCGCGTACGACGATGAAGTCGATCTCGGGCTGGCCCTTGAGGGGGGTCGCGACACCCGGGAGCAGCTTCGAGGGCCGCAGGTTCACGTGGTGGTCGAAGAGGAAGCGGAGCTTCAGCAGGAAGCCGCGCTCCAGCACGCCGGACGGGACCGACGGGTCGCCGATGGCGCCGAGGAGGATCGCGTCGTGCCGCTTGAGGGCTTCGACGTCGGCGTCGGTGAGCGTCTCACCGGTCGCGTGGTACCGCTTGGCGCCGAAGTCGTACTCCGTCGTCTCCAGCTTCACGTCCGGCGGGAGGACCGCGCCGAGGACCTTGAGTCCCTGGGCCACGACTTCCTGGCCGATGCCGTCACCGGGGATCACTGCGAGATTGAGGATGCGAGAGCTAGCCGACATGCGGGCAGCCTAACCCCTCGTCCCAGGGGATGACACGCGATGTCCGGCATGCGGACAGCCGCCTGGTGGACGGCTTCTGTTCATCCGGGCGCCTGGCGGGAGTTGGGCATCGCTGGGAAATTTCCTGCCATGGACACTCCGAATCTCGGCATCCCGGAGCGGCTCGCGGCGCGGATGAGCATGCCCGAGCAGCACGAGTTCCTGCGCGGGAGGCTCTCCCGTCGCAAGGTGCTCGCCAGTTCGTTCACGGCGGCCGGGACGGTCGGCGGCATCGGTCTGCTCACGGGGAGTTCGGGCGGTTCGTACGGCTCGCACGGCGGCGCGTACGGCGGAGGCGCGCCCGCGCCGGTCGCCTCGTCCGCGCCGGTGAGGGTCGACGGCAAACTGGTCGCCCCCTTCGGCCGGCACCTCGCCTTCGGCGCCGACCCGAAGACGCAGATGCGGATCTCCTGGCAGGTGCCGTTCGCCGTCAAGTCCCCTTATGTACGGGTGGGCCTGAAGCCCTGGGAGCTGAGCCAGAGGATCGGGGCGGAGGTGCGCGACCTGCACACCCCCTCGCTGTCGAAGAAGCTCCCGGCGGTCGACCAGTACTACCTGCACGCGGCCCTTGACGGCCTCAGGCCCGGCACGACGTACTACTACGGGGTCGGCCACGACGGCTTCGATCCGGCCTCGCCCGAGCGGATGGCGACGGTCGGCTCGTTCAGGACCGCGCCCGCGCGGCCGGAGAGGTTCGTCTTCACGGCCTTCGGCGACCAGGGCGTCAGCTACCACGCGCTCGCCAACGACCAGCTGATCCTGGGCCAGAATCCCGCCTTCCATCTGCACGCGGGCGACATCTGCTACGCGGACACCACCGGGCACGGCAAGGAGACGGACACCTACGACGCGCGCGTGTGGGACACCTTCCTCGCGCAGACGGAGTCGGTCGCGAAGTCGGTGCCGTGGATGGTCACGACCGGCAACCACGACATGGAGGCGTGGTACTCGCCGAACGGCTACGGCGGGCAGTCCGCGCGCTGGTCGCTCCCGGAGAACGGCTTCGACCCGCGCGAGGCGCCGGGCGTCTACTCCTTCACGTACGGCAACGTCGGCGTGGTCGCCCTGGACGCCAACGACGTCTCGTACGAGATCCCCGCCAACAAGGGCTACTCGGACGGGAAGCAGACGGCCTGGCTCGACAGGCGGCTCGGCGAGCTGCGGGCGGCCGAGGGGATCGACTTCATCGTCGTCTTCTTCCACCACTGCGCGTACTCGACGTCGACGCACGCCTCCGACGGCGGGGTGCGCGACGCGTGGCTGCCGCTGTTCACCGAGCACCAGGTGGACCTGGTCGTCAACGGCCACAACCACGTCTACGAACGCACCGACGCCATCAAGGGCGGCGAGGTCGGCAGGCCCGTACCGATCGGCGCGTCGACCGATCCGACGCGCGACGGCATCGTGTACGTCACCGCGGGCGGCGCGGGCAAGGACCTCTACGGCTTCGGTCCCGGCGTCAAGGACAGTTACGAGGGTCACGTCCACGATCACGACCACGTCGTGACCTCCCACTGGACCAAGTCGCGGCGGCGCGACCCCGACACGGTCGAGTGGTCACGGGTGCGCTACACCGGTTTCTCGTTCCTCGCGGTGGAGGTGAGCGCCGGCGCGCACCCGAAGCTGTCGGTCTCCGCGCTCGCCGAGAGCGGCGAGCGCATCGACCACTTCCAGGTCGTACGCGGACACGCGGCCCGCTGAACCGGGCTCAGTGCCCCGTTTCCCCGCCGTTGTCCCTGCGGTCGAGGGCGCGCTGGAGCGCCGCGGCGGCGTTCTTGCGCTCGGAGCGCTCGGATTCCTTGCGGGAGGTGTGACGGACGCGGCGGGCAGTCTTCTCGGCCATGAGAGATCCACTCCTTGAGGGAAGGGTGATTCGAGAGGCCAGAATCGGCGGGGAGCCACGGAGCGGCAGGGTTCGCCTGCGTGGGGCTCCGGCTCACGACCGCCATTCGCTTGATCGAGCGAGACGTTCGGCTCCTACAAAGCTAAGGGAGGACGGCGCATCTGTCTCCACAGTTACTCGGACTTCCTACTATCTGAGACGGCCGTCACGCGCGTGCCGCTCGCAACTCGCGGATCAGGGCCCGGACGGCAAGGGAAGAGGCCAGCTCAGGGGTGGTGACATAGCCCACGGAGCGGATCGGGCGGTCCGCGCCCAGGTCGGTGATCTCGACGCAGGCGGGCGCTCCGGTCAGTGAGAGGGCGGGCATGATCGCCATGCCGTGGCCGTTGCCGACCATCGCGAGCACGGCCCCGTCGTCCTCGGCGAGGACGGTCGCCCTGGGGATCCAGTCCTGCCGGCCCCACCACTTCCTCGTGTACGAGCCGCAGTTCTCGTGCCAGTCCACCAGTGGCAGGGAGCGCGGGTCGGGGTGGCCCGCGGGGTGCACGAGGGCGTACGGCTCCTCGACGAGTACGTCACCGATGAGCCCCGCGGGGACGGGCGAGGTGCCGCCGAGCGTCGCGATGCCCACGTCCGCGCGGCCCTCGGCGACCTCGCCCGCGGTGCCCGCGCCCAGTTCGCGCACCACCCTGACCTCCGGGCGGATGCCGGGGTGGCGGGCGGTGAGGCGGTCCAGGGCGGCCGGGAGCAGGTGCAGGGCCGCGCTGCGGAACGCGGCGATGCGCAGCGGGCCCGTGACCTCGCCGCGCTCGGCGGCGCGGGCCTCGGTGACGAGGGCGTCGAGGAGGCGCAGCACGCGCCGGGCGTGGGCGGCGGCGGCAACGCCCGCGGGGGTGGGCGTGGCGCCCTTGCGGCCCCGCTCGAAGAGGACCGCGCCCACTTTGTGTTCCGTGCCGCGGATCGAGTGGGAGACCGCGGACTGGGTGAGGCCGAGCGCCCGAGCCGCGGCGGTGAAGCCCCGCTCCTGGTCGACGGCGACGAGGACGCGGAGTTCGTGCGGGGCGAGGTCGGCGGCGCGTACGGCATTCATCAAAGTCCCCGCCCGCTTCCGGCGGCGCGTACGGCGTTCATCAGGGCTCCCACCTGCTTCTATGAGGGCCCTTCATGGACCGGGCCGTTCCATGAGCGCAACCCTCTGTCCGGGCCCGGCATTCCTGCCTACGGTCACGGACATGACCGAGACCGCACTGACCGTGCACCAGACCGCCCGCCCCCACGGCTTCCCC
>NZ_WMBF01000414.1:0-5704 GCF_019400875.1 Streptomyces anatolicus
CTGGGCGGGCGGGGGCGGCGGCAGGACGACGTGGGCGTGGCGCGAGGTCTCGTTCAGATACGGGTCGACGCTGACCATGAAGTCGAGGGAGCCGAGGGCCCTGTCGAGCCGGTCGCCGTCGGGCGCGGACAGGACGGGGTTGGTGGCGACGGCGATGAGGGCGCGGATCGCCCCGTCCCCGGGGGTGTCGATCTCCTCCGCGAGCGCGGCGAGCGGCAGCTCTCCCTTGGCCTCGGGATGTCCGCTGACGCGACTGTGCCGGCGGCCGAGCGTGAAGCCCTTGCCGGGGCCCGCGGGGCGCGGGGCGCGGGCGGTGGCGGCGAGCGGGAAGAGGGCGCCGCCGGGCCGGTCGAGGTTGCCGGTCAGGATGTTCAGTACGTCGACGAGCCAGTTGGTGAGGGTGCCGAAGGCGACGGTGCTCGCGCCCATGCGGCCGTAGACGGCGGCGGTGGGCGCGGCGGCCAGGTCGCGGGCGAGTGTACGGATGGTGCCGGCGGGCACATCGCAGGCGACGGCGACGGCCTCGGGGGCGAACTCCCGTACGGAATCCCGGAGTTCGTCGACGCCTTCGACCTGCCCTTCGAGCGCGCCGAGGTCCGTCAGCTTCTCCTCGAAGAGGACGTGGACGAGCGCGGCGAGCAGCAGGGCGTCCGTGCCGGGCCGGATCGCGAGGTGCCGGTCGGCGCTCTTCGCGGTGCGGGTGCGGCGCGGGTCGACGACGGTGAGCGTGCCGCCTCGCGCGCGCAGCGCCCTGAGCTTGCCGGGGAAGTCGGGGGCGGTGCACAGACTCCCGTTGGACTCCAGGGGGTTGGCGCCCAGGAGCAGCAGGTGGTCGGTGCGGTCCAGGTCGGGTACGGCGATGGCGTACGGGTCGCCGAAGAGGAGGCCGCTCGACACGTGCTTGGGCATCTGGTCGACGGTGGTGGCGGTGAAGAGGTTGCGGGTGCGCAGGGTGCGGAGCAGGAGGGGCGGGTAGAGGCCGCCGGCCATCGTATGGACGTTCGGATTGCCGAGGACGACGCCGACGGTGTCCGGGCCGTGCCGCTCGATCAGTGGCCGCAGTCCGGCGGCCACGGCGTCGAACGCCTCTTCCCAGCTTGCCTCTTGGAGCTTTCCATCCCTGCGGACGAGCGGGCGGCGCAGCCGGTCGGGGTCGGCGTCGGCCTCCCCGAAGGCGGCGCCCTTGGGGCAGATGAACCCCTTGCTGAACACGTCCTCCCGGTCCCCGCGCGCGCCGGTCACCCGTGGGCCTTCGACGGTGAGCGTGAGCCCGCAGGTGGCTTCGCAGAGGGGGCAGATACGCAGGGCGGTGCGGGGCATGGGCCCTCCCGGGCTGGGACGGGGGTGCGTGCGGGCCCAGCATACCGACCGGTATGCATCTGACTAGCCCCGCCGGTCGACTGCGGCGGGCCTCGGTCTGGTTGCCTGCGGGTGCGTCGTGGTTGCTCGCGCCGTTCCCCGCACCCCTGGGGTGCTGACCCCGGCCCCAGCCCAGAGGCGTGCGTCAGTCCAGCGACAGCGCGAGATACGCGTGCAGCAAGGTCCGCGCCTCCTCGATGAGGGCCGGCTCGCCCGATGGGCAAGAACGGAAGGCAAGCTGCAGCACCGCGTCCACCGCCTCGACCCCGACCAGCACGGTCCGGCGCAGCCGGTCGTCCAGGGGGCGGCCGATGTGGTGGGCGAGGAGGGCCGCCACCCGCTCCGCCACCCGTACGTTCGCGTCCGGCATCGCGTCCGGGGCCGAGGGGATGCCGAAGTCGACCAGGCCGAAACCGGGGACGGTCCGCTTCATCGACAGGTACTCGTCGAAGGCGGCGTCGACAGCCCCGCGCCAGTCCCCGCGCCCGACGCCGCGCACACGCGCGGCCACCCGCTCGGCGTACGCGTCGAGATTGCGGTGGGCCAGCGCGTCCGCGAGCGCCCGCTTGTTGCCGAAGAAGCGGTAGACCGAGCCGATCGGCACGCCCGCGCGGTGGGCGACGGCACGGGTCGTCAGGCCTTCGTAGCCGACCTCGTCCAGGACCCCGGCGCAGGCGTCCAGGATCCGGGTCAGCCGCTCCGCGCTGCGCTCCTGCACGGGCACGCGGCGCAGGGAGGCCGGCGGCCTCGGTTCCTCGGGCGGATCGCGGTGGGGCGTCCCGGGAGAGTGGGGCATCCCGGGAGAGTAGAGCATCGGCGCTCCCCCTTGCGGAAGGAAAAACCGAATCCTACGGTGTTCCATAGGAATCAGGCACCAGGGAGCGACGATGAGCGGGGACCACGTGAGCGAGACGAGCCGTGCGGGCCGGGACGACGCGCGCAAGACGGCCGAGAGCCTGAGCTATCTCTCCGGCTTCGGCAACGAACACAGCTCCGAGGCGGTGCCCGGCGCGCTGCCCCACGGCCGCAATTCACCCCAGCGCGCCCCCCTCGGCCTCTACGCCGAGCAGCTCAGCGGCTCGGCCTTCACCGAGCCCCGCGCCCACAACCGCCGCTCGTGGCTGTACCGCATCCGCCCCTCGGCCGCGCACCCCCGCTTCACGCGCGTCGACAACGGCACCCTGCGCACGGCCCCCTTCACCGAGTCGGTGCCCGACCCGAACCGGCTGCGCTGGAACCCCCTCCCCGACCCCGCGCCCGGCACGGACTTCCTGGCGGGCCTGTGGACCCTGGGCGGCAACGGCGACGCGACGCAGCGCACCGGCATGGGCATCCACCTCTACCACGCCAACTCCTCGATGACGGACCGGGTGTTCAGCGACGCGGACGGCGAGCTGCTCATCGTCCCCGAGCACGGCGGCCTGCTCCTGCGCACCGAGTTCGGGCTGCTGCACGCCGCGCCCGGCGAGGTCGCGCTGATCCCGCGCGGCGTCCGCTTCCGGGTGGAGCTGCTCGACGCGAGCGCGCGGGGGTACGTGTGCGAGAACTACGGCGCGCCCTTCCAGCTCCCCGACCTCGGCCCGATCGGCGCCAACGGCCTGGCGAACGCCCGGGACTTCCGGGCGCCCGTGGCCGCGTACGAGGATGTCGAGGGCCCGGTGGAGGTGGTGAACAAGTTCTGCGGCAACCTCTGGCGCGCCACCTACGACCACTCGCCCCTGGACGTCGTCGCCTGGCACGGCAACCACGTCCCGTACGTCTACGACCTGCGCCGCTTCAACGTGATCGGCTCGATCAGCTACGACCACCCGGACCCGTCGATCTTCACCGTGCTCACCTCGCCGTCCGACACCCCGGGCCTGGCGGGCGTCGACTTCGTGGTCTTCGCGCCGCGCTGGCTGGTGGGTGAGGACACCTTCCGGCCGCCGTACTTCCACCGGAACGTGATGAGCGAGTACATGGGCCTGATCGAAGGCGCGTACGACGCGAAGGCCGAGGGTTTCGTGCCGGGCGGTGGCTCGCTGCACAACATGATGTCCGCGCACGGCCCCGACCGGGAGACGTTCGACAAGGCGTCGGCCGCCGAGCTGAAGCCGCAGAAGATCGACGACGGCCTTGCCTTCATGTTCGAGACCCGGTGGCCGGTGACGGCGACGGAGCAGGCGGCCGACGCCTCCCACCTGCAGCGCGGCTACGACGACGTATGGCAGGGTCTGGAGCGCCACTTCCGCGACTGATGTAGCGCGACTGATCGCGACTGATTCGGAGAGACCGTGACCGCCTTCGCCCCGGACTCGATCGTCCTGAATCGGAAGTTGCCGCTCTGGTACCAGGTGTCGCAGTCCCTGCGCGCCTCGATACTCGGCCGTACCCCCGAGGCCCCGCTCCGGCTGCCCACCGAGGAGCAGCTGGCGGGGCATTACGGAGTGAGCGTGCTGACCATGCGGCAGGCGCTCAAGGAGCTGGAGGACGAGGGGCTGATCACCCGCCACCGCAGGCGCGGTACGTTCATCGAGCCGACCGCCCGGCGCGGCTCCCCCGTCCGCCTGCTCGGCTCGGTCGACGCGATCGTGGCCCAGCAGTCGGGCATGATCACGGAACTGCTCGACCACGGCACGGCTGCCCCGCCCGCCGAACTCGCCCCGTACTTCCCGGACTCGGTGGAGGTGGCGACGTACCACCGGCTGCGCAGCGACGAGAAGACGGGCGAACCGACCAACCACGCCCGCAACTTCGTCCGCCCCGAGCTTGCCGCCCGCATCGACCTGGACGACCTGGTGCGCTGGCCGATGACGAAGGTGCTGCGCGATGTGGTGGGGGCGCGCATCAGCCGCATCACGGACACCGTCGAGGCCACGCTCGCCGACCCGGAGACCGCCCGCCTCCTCCAGGTGCCGCTGCTCAGCCCGATCCTGCACTACACCGGCGTCACCTACGACGAGGACGGCCGCGCCCTGGACGTGGCCCGCATCCACTACCGCGGGGACCGCTTCTCCTTCTCGGTCACGCTCGAAGCGACCTGACGGGCCCGGGCGGACACGTCGTACGATGCCGGGCGTGACGCACGACGAAGCGCCGCTGCTCGCGGACCTCATGCCGTGGTCCGTCGCACCGCTCCGGCCGGGCCGCGGGTGGCCGATGGGACCGGACGCCGCCTCGCTGAAGGCCCGCTGGGCGGCCTTCCTCCGCGCGGACGAGACGGCCCGCGAGACCCTCTTCCGCCCGACCCGCTCCCGCACCCTGCACACCGCGGTCGCCCAACTCCCGGGCCACCAGGGCGGTACGGGCCGGCTGGCCAGGGAGTCCGGCCCGTGCCCCGAGCCCGTCCGCATCGGCCACGGCCCCTTCGACGTGCAGTGGCTGATCCCCGACCACCGTCTCATCGACGTGGCCCGCCCCGAGCTGTGGCGGGTCGCGGGCGAGGGCCAGCTCTTCGTGGTCGAACAGGGTTACGTGCCCGGAGCCGAGGGGCCCGCGGTCCTCGCGTCGGCCGCGCTGCCGGACGGGCGCTCACCGGCCGGGCGGCCCGGCCGCGTCCGGCCGCTGTTCCGCCGCCCCGGGGGCCTGGAGCCCAATGTGGCGCCGGGGCTTCTCCGTTATCTGGCGGGGCTGCTCGGCCAGGACGTCACGGCTCGGACGCTCCTCTCCTGGGTGCTCGCCGTGGGGTCGGGCTCGGCGGCGGGCTGCCGCGTGCCGCTCACGGCCGACGGCGGGCTCTGGGCGCGGGGCGTGGAGCTCGGGGAGCGGCTGCTGCGGCTCCAGCTGCGCGGAGAGGGGGAGCGCCCGAAGCTCCCCGGGGGGCGCAGGCCCTATGTCCGGGCGCCGCTGCCCGCGCGCCCCCGCTCATTGGCGTACGACGCCGCGGAACAACTCCTTCGGGTGGGTGAGGAAGGTGTCATCTCGCCGGTGCCGAAGGAGGCGTGGGAGTTCGAGGTGAGCGGGGTGCGGGTGCTTGAGCGGTGGTTCGGGCAGCGCGCGGGCATCGCGGAGGCTCAGCCGGGGACTCTGGAGGCGATCGGGCCCGGGGCGTGGCCGCAGGCCTGGACGTCCGAACTGCTCGAACTGATCACGGTCCTCGCGCTGGCCGCGGAAGTGGCGCCGCGACAGCGGGAGTTGCGGGACGCCGTCGACGAGACGGTCACCGGGGGCGATCTGCGGCGGGCGGGCGTCCTGCCCGTGCCCGACGGCGCACGGCGTCCGGCGTCCGTCCTCGATCACCACGAGGAGGGACCCGAGGGGCAGTTCGCGCTGCTCTAGGGCCTGCCCGCGCGAGTCCGGCACTGGCTATGCGAGTCCGGCACCGGCTACGCGGCTCCGGCGCCGGTCACGCGGGTGGGTGTGGGCG
>NZ_WMBF01000415.1:0-5691 GCF_019400875.1 Streptomyces anatolicus
GTCCAGGCCCCCGCCGACACCGTCCGCCGCCGTACCTGGGCCCTGGCCGACCGCATCCGGCCCCTCGACGCGGACACCTGCACCGTCGACTGTTCCGGTGACCGCCTGCCCGGCATCGCCCAGCTCCTCGCCACCCTCGACAGCGACTACACCCTCGACGCCGACCCGCAGGTCACCGCCTATCTCCGGCAGGCGGCCGAACGGCTTCACCACGCGGCTTCGCGGGCCTGCGGCGGGGAGGGAGCACGCTGACGTGGGGCCGGCCCATCGGGGTCGGCCCCACGTCAATACGGGCGTCACATCTTCGGCATGAGGACGGTGTCGATGATGTGGACGTTGGCGTTGGCGGTCTTGACGTTGCCGCAGACCACGTTGGCGGAGTCGTTGACCTTGTAGGACTCACCGGACCCGGCCGTCGTCAGCTCGGACTTCTCCAGCGTCGGGTACGAGCCGCTCTCCAGGTCCTTGGGCGCCAGCTTCTGGCCCACCACGTGGTAGGTGAGGATCTTGGTGAGCTGGGCCTTGTCGCTGAGGACCTTGTTCAGGTCGGCCTTGGGGATCTTCGCGAACGCGTCGTTGGTCGGCGCGAACACGGTGATGTCCTTGGCGTTGTTCAGGGTGTCGACCAGGCCCGCCTTCTTGACCGCGGTCACGAGCGTGGACAGCTCCGGGTTGTTGGAGGCGGCCGTGGCGACCGGGTCCTTGGCCATGCCGTCGAAGGAGCCGGCGCCGTCGTCGGGCACGGAGGAGCACGCGGAGCCGAACGGCTCATCGCTGCTGCCCGTGCCGCTCGCGGCGCTGTCGGTCGCCTTCTCGGAGGCGGCGGACGACTTGGTGTCCGAGGACGCCTCGTCCTTGCCGTCGTCGCTCGAACAGGCGGTCAGGGCGAGCGGCAGCATCGCCGCCGCGGCGAGCACGAGGGCTCCACGGCGGGTGCGGTGGTTGCGGCGGGTGGTGGCGTTCATTTCTGCTCCTTGATCATTCATGCGAATCACGCGATCCATGTGGATGGCTCGTGCATGGGTTCAGGTCGTGGTTCGTGCGGCTGATTCCGCACTGCGCGGCGGTGGCCTGGGTCAGTCCACGGTGACCACCACCGAATGCCAGCCGCTGGCCCCGTCGGGGACGGTGCCGGTGCGCTTTTGCGTCTGCGTCTCACCCGTGCGGTCCGTGGCCCGGACGGTCAGGGTGTGACCGCCGGACGTCGCTTTCCAGGGGAAGGACCACTGGCGCCAGGTGTCCCTGGTGTCCTCGGCTGCCAGGTCGGCCTGTTGCCAGGGGCCGTCGTCGACACGGACCTCGACCCGGTCGATCCCCCGGTGCTGGGCCCAGGCCACCCCGGCGACCATCACCGTGCCGGGCGCCGGGCGTGCGAAGGGCTTGGGGGTGTCGATACGGGACTGGGTCTTGATCGGGGCCTTGCGGGCCCAGTCCCGCTTCACCCAGTAGGGGTCGTAGTCGTCGAACGTGGTCAGCTCGATGTCCTGGATCCACTTGCAGGCGGATACGAACCCGTACAGGCCGGGGACGACCATGCGTACGGGGAAACCGTGCGCGAAGGGCAGCGGCTCGCCGTTCATGCCGAGGGCGAGCATCGCGTCGCGGCCGTCCATGACGTCCTCGACCGGGGTCCCGAGGGTCATCCCGTCCACGGACCGCGCGACCAGCTGGTCCGCGGGCCCGCCCTTGGACGGCGGCTTCACACCGCACTGCGCCAGGAGGTCGGCCAGGCGCACGCCGATCCACCGCGCGTTGCCCACATACGGGCCGCCCACCTCGTTCGAGACGCAGGCCAGCGTGATGTTCCGCTCGATCAGCGGCATGCGCAGCAGATCCGCGAAGGAGACGGTCATCTCACGGGTGACGCCCTTGCCGTGGATCCGCAGCCTCCATGAGGTCGCGTCGACCCTGGGCACCACCAGCGCGGTATCGACCCGGTAGAAGTCCTGATTGGGCGTCATGAACGGGCTGACGTCCTTGATTCGGAGCGCGGCACCCTTGGGGACGGGCGCGGCGGCCGAGGCCGGGGCGGGCAGCGTGACCTGGTTGCGGGAAGCGATGGCGTTCTGGCCCCGCGCACCGTTCAGGGTGCGGCCCAGGAGGCCGACCCCGGTGGACGCGGCCGCCGCGGCCGTCGCGGCGACGATGAACCCTCGCCGGTCCCAGCCCGGGCGCGCTTGGTCGTGAGCCGGGCGCTCGTGGTCGTGAGCCGGTACTGGGTGCCTGCGTGCTCGCAGGCGCCCCGCCAGCCAGTACAGGAGACCCGCGCCCACCACGGCTCCGGCCACCGAGGGCAGCGCGTCCGTGATGCTCGTGGAGTCGGGCCGGCCCGTCGCGGCGACGCCCCCGACCACGCCGAACAGGAGGACTCCTGCCGAGCCGGCACTCCGGTACCGGACCGCCAGCACTCCGAGGGCGAGCGCGAGAAGGGTGAGGACGGCGAGGATGCCCAGTTGCAGGACGAGCTTGTCGTCCGTCCCGAACTCGCGGATCGCCCAGTCCTTCACCGGGGTCGGCGTGCGGTCGATCGCGGCTCCGCCCACCGCGATCACGGGGCCGGACTCGGCTCGTACGGCGGCGGACACCAGCTCGGCCGTCGCCAGCGCGGAGTATCCCGCCAGCAGGCCGCTCAGCGCGCCCAGCGCGCCAAGCCGCCATGCTCCGGGGCGCCTTGAGGTCTTCGCTTCTTCGCTCACACCCGTCATCCGGAGCGGGGGCCGGGTGCGGATTGGTCCTCCACCCATTTGAGGGAGAAATTCTTTCCGGCCAATCCAAAGGGGGCGCGGCTACGAATACTCCGTCCGCCTCTGGCGTTCGGATCTCGCCACCGGTCGACCAATCCTTTTCGCCCTCGGTGACGAATCATGGGCGGCACTCCCATTTTCCTCCGTGCGGACATGGCACTGGGCGAGTCGGTAATGATGTCGACATGAGGCGAACGGTGTTCATCGGCGGCAACCCTGACGACAAGCCTGACCTGATCGCATTGATGAAACAGATCGTCGACGGCGACGAGCAGGCCTTCGGTCGGCTGTACGAATCAGTGGCCGGCCCAGTCTTCGGGATCGCGCGGGCCGTGGTGCGCGACGCGGCGCAGTCCGAGGAAGTGACGCAAGAGGTGCTGGTGGAGGTGTGGCGTCATGCCGCCGACTACCGGCCGGAACGGGGATCCGTGATGAACTGGGTACTCACGCTGGCACATCGCAGAGCGGTGGACCGCGTCCGCTCGGTCGTGGCCTCCGCCGCACGCGAGGAGCGGGCCGCCCGGCGGGAGCAGCTGCCCGAGTTCGACGTGACCGAGGCGGAGGTCGAAGCCCGCCAGGAACGCGAGGACGTGGTGCGTTGCCTGAAGACCCTGACGGAACTCCAGCGCGAGTCGATCATCCTGGCCTACTACCAGGGCCTGACCTACCGCGAAGTGGCCGAGCGCCTGTCGGCGTCGCTCGGCACGGTGAAGACCCGCATGCGGGACGGGCTCATCCGGCTCCGTGACTGCCTGGGGGTGACGGCATGAGCATGAGCGACCCGCACACCTTCGCCGGTGCCTACGCCCTCGACGCCCTCGACGACGACGAGCGCACCGCGTTCGAGGCGCACCTGGCCACGTGCTCGGAGTGCCGTCAGGAGGTGGCCGAGTTCGTCTCCACCGCGGGTCGGCTGGCTTTCGCCGCCAGCAGCGCGCCGCCTCCCGCCCTGAAGCACTCCGTCCTCCGGCAGATCTCCCAGGTCCGCCAGGAACCGCCGCGCACCGTGCGGGAGACGCCCGTCGCGCAAGCGCCGCAAAGATCACCGCGGGGCTCGCTCTGGCCGCGCCGGCTGGCGCTGGCCGCCTGCCTGGTCGCCGCGTCCCTGGGCGGCGTGGCGACCTGGCAGCACCAGGAAGCGCGGCAGGCTCGCGAGCAGGCACACCGGGCGGAGGCCAGTGCCGATCAAGTGGCGGAGGTTCTGGCCGCTGGTGACGCGCGGACACACACCGCGTCCCTGCCCGGCGGCGCCCGCGGCACCGTCGTGACCTCGGCGAGCCAGAACCGTGCGGTCTTCACCGTGTCCGGCCTCGACGCGCCGCCCGAGGGCAAGGTCTACGAGCTGTGGTTCAACGACAAGGGCACGATGCGTCCGGCGGGGCTCCTCGACCGGGACCAGAGCACCCAGATCACCCTCATGGACGGGACGATCGACCAGGCCGACGGCATGGGCATCACCATCGAACCCTCAGGGGGTTCCAAGACGCCCACACTGCCGCCCGTCGGCCTGATCGAATTTCCCGCCTGACGGCCCGGCACAAGTCCGGTCGGATACCGGCCGTCCGTGCCGCTGCGGGCTACCGGTTCCGTCAGGTGCGGTACGCGAAGTAACGCGCGTTGGGCGAGGACGCGAGAACGCTGGCGAGCGACCTTCGGACCGTGTCGGTGGAGTGGTAGGTGAGGTACGGCATGCCCCGCCTGTCGCGGTACGTGACCAGCATGGTGTGGTCCTTGGAGCCGTTCTTGTCGAAGTCCACCTGCAGGACGTCACCGACGTCCAGCTTGTAGACGCTCGACAGGTTGGGGGCCCGCCGGTTGGACAGCGTGAACCACGCCCATTCGTTCACGCCGACCCAGGAGGTGCTCTGGCTCGCGCGGTCGTACCACCAGTTCCGGTAGTCGTGGGCGGAGCCGGGGACGTGCTTCCAGCCGCCCGCCTTCAGCGCCTGGCTGACGAAGTTGGTGCAGTCGCCGCCGGCTCCGTTGAACTTCCGGTACGCCGGGTTGTAGCTGCGCCAGTACCTCTCCGCGTACCGCGCCATGGCGGAGTAGTCGTAGGCACCGCCCGTCTTGCCCGAGGGCATCGGCGTGGTGGGGTACTTGGTGGACGCCGGTGTGCCGTCGGGGTACTGGTTGCCGTCGTCCTTGACGGTGTTCACTCCGGCCGCCGACGGGGCGTCGACCGCGGCGGGGCCATTGTCCCGCGAGGTGATCGTGGTCAACTTCCAGCCGCCGTCCTTCGTGGCGGCGAGCTTCAGCTCCTGGCGCGTCGAGAACGCGGTGGTGGCCGGTTCGTCCCCGCGCACCTTCTTGTACGTCAGCGTCGACGCCGAGGTGACCTGGACGGTCGCCGTGCGGCCGGTGATCGTGGCGCGCTCCACGACGACGCGGGTGTCCGCCTTCGTGTAGGCCTCGCCGAGCTTCGCGAGGCGCGACTTGCGGGCGCCCAGCGACCGCAGCGTGGCGTCCTCGTCCTTCTTCAGCCGGCCGGACATGCGCGTCGCGGCAGCGCTGGCACCGGAGTCGCCGCGTCCCGCGTGGTCCTCCACCAGCGCCTGGGTGCGCCGGGAGAGAACGTCATCGGCGATGCGGGCGAAGGCGGCGACCGTCTCGCGGTCGGCCTTGCGGGGAGCGCTGTCGGCGGCGTCCGCGTGCGCGGGGGGCGCGAGCAGGGAGCCGGAGGCCACGGCCGCGGTCAGGCTCGCGACGGCGGCGGGTCTGTATCTCTTGGGTATCACTGTGTTTCCTCTCTTACACGTGATCACCCCGACTGGGGCACGGAATCTTCGCACAACTCCGTGCCGCCACCGTGCCGTTCGTTTCCCGCGGGACCCGCAGGCCGCCGGGCCGGGGCGCCGGAGTCCCGGCGGCCGCGGCCCACGTACCTCTAGGGTGTGCGGCAGAGCGCAGCAGAGGAGGCATCCGGGGTGGGTGGGCGCAGGATAAC
>NZ_WMBF01000416.1:0-5679 GCF_019400875.1 Streptomyces anatolicus
CGCGCGTGCACCTCGGTAGGGGCGCCCACCTGGTCGAGGCCGAGCAGCGCCGCGCCGAGGACGGGGCGGGCCGTGACCACCCGGGGCTCCGCCTTGGGTGCGCGCTCGGAGAGCAACAGGCGGATACGGTCGTCCAGTTGGGGGTGCCGGGCCGCGAGGACGCTGCCGCCGAGCACGACCGGGACCTCCTCGCCGAGCAGGCCGAGCCGGTCCAGGGCCACGGTCGACATGGCGACGACCTCGTCGGCCATCCGGTCCACCAGCGCGCGTGCCACCGCGTCCCCCGCCGCGGCGGTGGCGAAGAGGACCGGCGTCAACTCGTGCCGCTGGGCCAGGGTGAGGTGCCCCAGGTGCAGGGCCTCGATCAGCGCGTACATGGACGCCAGGCCGAAGTGTGCCGGAAGCGCCTCGCGCAGCGCGGTCGGCCCGCCCCGGCCGTCCTCGGCCCGCGCCGCGTGCCACAGCGCCTCCTCGGCGAGGCCGCCGCCCCCGCCCCAGTCGCCGGAGATCCGGCCGATCGCCGGGAAGCGGGCGGTGCGGCCGTCCGGCAGCATGCCGGCGCAGTTGATGCCCGCCCCGCACACCACGGCCACGCCCCGCGGCTCCGCGTCCTCCAGGAGCCCGGCGCGCAGCACGGCGAAGGTGTCGTTGCGCACCTCGACGGAAGCGCCCCAGCCGCGCCGCCGCAGCGCGTCCGCCAACTGCCGCTCCTCCACCGGCAGATCGGCGTTGGCCAGGCATGCCGACACATGCCCCACGGAGCCGGCGCCCGCCTCGGAGCCCGCCTCGACGCCCGCCTCGACGCCCGCCTCGGCGAGCGCCCGCGCCACCGCTTCCGCGAGCACGTCCACCGCCGCCTCGACGCCGACCCGGGGCGGCTGGAACCCGCCGCCCCGGGCCGCGCCGACGATCCGCCCGCCGCCCGTGACCACCGCGACGTCGGTCTTGCTGTTGCCCGCGTCGATCGCGAGCACGCTCGTGCCTACGCCCCCGCCTACGCCCACGCCAGGTGCTCCCGGTTGTGCGCGACGAGGCGGTCGGTGAGCGCTTCGGCATGCGCGTACTGGCCGACCAGCGGGTGGGCGAGCAGCGCCTTGAAGACGCGGTCGCGGCCCCCGCGCAGGGCTGCCTTCAGCGCCAGGTCCTCGTACGCCGTGACGTTCGCGATCAGGCCCGAGTACAGCGGGTCGAGGGCGGGCACGGCCAGAGGCCTGGCGCCCGAGCCGTCCACGGTCGCCTGCACCTCGATGACCGCGTCGTCGGGGAGGAACGGCAGCGTGCCGTTGTTGACGGTGTTCACCACCTGGTAGGGGCTGCCGCCGCTGCCGAGCAGGGAGGCGGCCAGGTCCACGGCCGCCTCCGAGTAGAAGGCGCCGCCGCGCTTGGCGAGCAGCTCCGGCTTCTCGTCGAGCACCGGGTCGCCGTACATGGTCAGCAACTCCCGCTCCATCGCGGCCACTTCGGCGGCGCGGGAGGGCTTGGTGCGCAGCTCGTCGACGACCGCGTCGTGCTGGTAGTAGTAGCGCAGGTAGTACGAGGGGACGACGCCGAGCCGGTCGACGATCTCGCGGGGCATGTGCAGGTCCTCGGCGACGGCGTCCCCGTGCCGCTCCAGCAGCCGGGGCAGGACGTCGGCGCCGCCCGGCCCCCCGAGACGTACGCCCGTCTCCCACGTCAGGTGGTTGAGCCCCACGTGATCGAGGTGGACCTCGCCCGGCGCGACGTCGAGCAGCTTGGCGAACTTCCGCTGGAAGCCGATCGCCACGTTGCACAGCCCGACGGCTTTGTGCCCGGCCTGGAGCAGCGCCCGCGTGACGATGCCGACGGGGTTGGTGAAGTCGATGATCCAGGCGTCCGGGTTGGTGCGCCGTACGCGCTCGGCGATGTCCAGGACGACCGGGACCGTGCGCAGCGCCTTCGCCAGGCCGCCCGCGCCGGTCGTCTCCTGGCCGACGCAGCCGCACTCCAGCGGCCAGGTCTCGTCCTGCTGCCGGGCCGCCTGACCGCCGACGCGCAGCTGCAGCAGGACCGCGTCGGCGTCCGCGACGCCCGCGTCCACGTCGGAGGTGGTGACGATGCGGCCCGGGTGGCCCTGCTTGGCGAAGATGCGCCGCGCGAGGCCGCCCACCAGCTCCAGGCGGTCGGCGGCCGGGTCGACGAGGACCAGCTCCTCGATCGGCAGGGCGTCCCGCAACCGGGCGAACCCGTCGATGAGTTCGGGTGTGTAGGTCGACCCTCCGCCGACCACTGCGAGCTTCATTGCGTGTCTCAGCCCTTTACTCCGGTGAGGGTGACGCCTTCGACGAAGGCCTTCTGTGCGAAGAAGAAGACGACGATGACCGGCGCCATCACGAGCAGCGTCGCGGCCATCGTCAGGTTCCAGTTGACGCTGTGGGCGCTCTTGAACGATTCGAGGCCATAGCTCAGTGTCCAGGCTCCGGGGTTCTGGGCGGCGTAGATCTGCGGCCCGAAGTAGTCGTTCCAGCAGTAGAAGAACTGGAAGAGCGCGATGGCGGCGATGCCCGGCTTGGCCATCGGCACGACGATCTTGACGAGCGTACGGAACTCGCCGCAGCCGTCGACCTTCGCCGACTCGATGTACTCCTTCGGGATGGTCAGCAGGAACTGCCGCAGGAGGAAGATCGAGTACGCGTCGCCGAACGCCATCGGGATGATCAGCGGCCACAGCGTGCCCGACAGATGCAGCTGCTGTGCCCAGACCAGGTACATCGGGACCACGATGACCTGCGGCGGAAGCATCATCGTCGAGATGACGAGGAGCATCGCGGTGCGCCGCCCGCGGAAGCGGAACTTGGCGAGCGCGTACGCCACGGGGATCGCCGAGCAGACCGTGAGGAGCGTGCCGAGGCCCGCGTACAGCAGGGAGTTGCGCCACCACTCCAGGAAGCCGGGCGTGTCGAACACCGTCCTGTAGTTCGACCAGTTCCAGGAGTCGGGCCACAGCTCGCCGCTCATCGCCTGGGAGTCGCTCATCACCGACGTCAGGAAGACGAAGACGAACGGCAGGACGAACAGGAGCGCGATCGCGAGGGCCACGCTGTGTACGGCGATCCAGTGCAGGACGCGCTTGCGGCGGGCGCGGGCGGCGGCGGGGCCCCTGAGCGGGCCGGTGCGTTCGGGTGCCGTCGGCACGCCGAGAGTCGTGGTCGTCATGAGTCCTCAGTCCTCCGCCGCGAGCAGCCCGGAGCGCTTGCGCATCAGGAGCGTCGTCACGGCCATGGCGATGGCGAAGAGCACGAGCGAGAGCACGCACGCGGCGCCGGTGTTGAAGTTCTGGAAGCCCATCGAGTAGACGAGCTGGGGGACCGTGAGGGTCGAGTGCTCCGGATAGCCGGGCTGGATCACCGAACCCGGGCCGATGCTGACCCCGGAGGCGACCTTCCCGGCGACCAGGGCCTGCGTGTAGTACTGCATGGTCTGTACGACACCCGTGACCACCGCGAACATCACGATCGGCGTGATCGCGGGCCAGGTGACATAGCGGAACCTGGCCCACGCCCCGGCGCCGTCCAGCTCCGCGGCCTCGTACTGCTCCCTCGGCACGTCGAGCAGCGCCGCCATGAAGATCACCATCAGGTCGCCGATGCCCCACAGGGAGAGCAGCACCAGCGAGGGCTTGGCGGTGTCCGGGTCGTTGAACCAGTTGGGCCCGGAGACGCCGATCGCGCCGAGGAGTTCGTTGACCGGGCCCGTGCCCGGGTTGAGCAGGAAGACGAAGGCGACGGTGGCGGCGACCGGCGGGGCGAGGTAGGGCAGGTAGAAGGCGGTGCGGAAGAACCCGGCGCCCGTCTTGATCTTCGTGACGAGCAGCCCGAGCGAGAGCCCGAAGACCACCCGCACCGCCACCATGATCACCACCAGCCACAGGGTGTTCCACAGGGCGGGCCCGAAGAGCGGCATCTGGTCGAACACGTACGTCCAGTTCCTGAGGCCCACAAAGGTGGGCGCCTTGATCTGGTTGTAGTGCATGAACGAGAAGTAGACGGTGGCTATCAGCGGGTACGCGAAGAAGACGCTGAACCCGACGAGCCAGGGGGAGAGGAAGCCGAGCGTGCGGAGCCTGCGGCGCGCGGGCCTGGAGAGGGAGAGTGCCATGGCGCGGGTCCTCAGCTCTTCGCCTGGAGGGTGTCGGAGTCGATCTGCTCGTCGAGCTTCTTCAGGCCCTCGCGCAGATCGGGGACGCGCCCGGCCTCGTAGGAGTACGAGAAGTCCATCAGCGAGACGACGAAGGAGCCGCCGTTGGTGGAGGGCGGCAGGGCCTTGCTGTGCTTGTTCTCCAGGATCTTGAAGAAGGTGCGGAACCTTGGATCGGCGTCCAGGCGCGGGGAGTCGAGGGCCGCGTAGGTGGAGGGCACGTTGTGGATGTCGTTGGCGAAGTCCACGACCTGGTCGGTGTTGGTGGTTAGGAACCTCACCAGCTCCCAGGCGGCGTTCTGGTGCTTGCTGCTGTGTGCGATCCCGGCGACCGTGCCGGTGATGAAGCCGCGTCCGTAGGTATCCGCCTGGTCGTCGGGGACGGGCAGCGGCGCGACCCCCCAGTCGAAGTCGGCCTTGGCGTCCTTGAGCATGAGCCCGCGCCACTCGCCGTCCAGGTGCATGGCGAGCTTCCCCGTGAGGAAGGCGTTCTGGTTCGACATCTCGTCGCCGAAGGTGAGCCGGAACCTCTCCAGGTCGTCGAAGCCGCCCTGCGCGTCGGCGAGTTGGCGCGAGGTCTTCAGGAAGTCGTACGTCGCCGGCTCCTCGGCGAGCCGCGAGGTGCCGTCCGCGTCGAAGTACCGGGGACCCCACTGCGCGAAGAGCCGGTCCGGACTCCCCTGGTAGAGCCGGAAGTTGGGCATGTAGCCGACCCGTTCGTACGAGTCCTCGCCGCTGCGCACGGTCAGCTTCGCGGCCGCCCGCTTGAACTCGGACATCGTGCGCGGCGGGCGCTTGATGCCCGCCTCCTTGAAGGCGTCCTTGTTGTAGTACATGCCGAAGGCGTCGGCGAGGAGGGGGAGGGCGCACTGGTTGCCCTCGTAACTGGTGTAGTCCAGCAAGGTCTTCGGGAAGACCTTCTCCTTCTCCACGCCCGTCTTCTTCATGAACGGGTCGAGGTCCACCCACATCCCCGAGTCGCAGTACTGCCCGACGTTGTTGGTGGTGAAGGACGACACCACGTCCGGGGCCTTGTCGCCGCCCGCGCGCAGTGCCTGGTTGATGGTGGCGTCCGTGACGTTCCCGGTGGACTCCACCTCGATGTTCGGGTGCAGTTCCTCGAAGCGCTCGATGCTGGCGTTGACGGCCTTGACCTCGCCGGGCGCCGCCCAGCCGTGCCAGAACTTCAGCGTGACCGGTTCGGTCGGGTCGTCGTGCGCGCTGCCGACGCGGACGCGCGGCTGCGCGCGGCCCCCGCCAGCGGCCGGGGCCGCGCCGTCGACACCCGCGTGCCCGACCCGCGCACGGGCTCGACATAGCCTTCGGCGCGCAGGCGTTCGTAGGCCTGCACCACGGTGGACCGGGCGACGCCGAGCGCCAGGGCCAGCGTTCGGGTCGAGGGCAAGGGCTCGCCCGCGCCCAGCCGGCCGGCACGCACCCGTTCGCGGATGGCGCGGCACAACTGGCCTTCGAGATCGCCCTGGGGCCGGTCAAGCACCAGCCAGGTCACGGCTTGGGAAGTCA
>NZ_WMBF01000417.1:0-5658 GCF_019400875.1 Streptomyces anatolicus
GGTCTCTGTCGTGCGGGTTTGTTGGGGCTGGGCGCGCCGTTCCCCGCGCCCCTTCGGGGCGCTTCCCTGCGGGGGCGTGTGCTGCTGCGGGTTTGTTGGGGCTGGGCGCGCCGTTCCCCGCGCCCCTTCGGGGCGCTTTCGTGGCGGGCGCTGGGCAGTGTTGAGTAGGCAATAGGCTGGGGGCGTTCGCGCGCCGTACGGCGCTTTACTCGTCGCAGCACCAGGGGAGACACACGCATGGCATCCGGCCTGCCCCAGTCCATGGCCGACATGGGCCGACCGCACTTCATCGGCATCGGCGGGGCCGGGATGTCGGGTATCGCCAAGATTCTGGCCCAGCGCGGGGCCAAGGTCGCCGGTAGCGATGCCCGGGAGTCCGCCACGGCCGAGGCGTTGCGCGCGCTCGGTGCCACGGTCCACATCGGGCACGACGCCGCCCACCTCGCCCCCGACGCGACCTGCGTCGTCGTCTCCTCCGCGATCCGCGCCGACAACCCCGAGCTGGCCCGCGCCGCCGAGCTCGGCATCCCCGTCGTGCACCGCTCGGATGCCCTGGCCTCCCTGATGGACGGTCTGCGCCCGATCGCCGTCGCGGGTACGCACGGCAAGACCACGACGACGTCGATGCTCGCCGTCACGCTCGCCACCCTCGGTCTCGGCCCGTCGTACGCGATCGGCGGCGACCTGGACGTGCCCGGGTCGAACGCGCTGCACGGCGAGGGTGACATCTTCGTCGCCGAGGCCGATGAAAGCGACCGCAGCTTCCACAAGTACGCGCCCGAGGTCGCCATCGTCCTCAACGTGGAGCTGGACCACCACGCCAACTACGCGTCGATGGACGAGATCTACGAATCCTTCGAGATCTTCGCGGGCAAGATCGTCCCCGGCGGCACCCTGGTGATCTCCGCCGATCAGCACGGCGCCGTCGAGCTGACCAAGCGCCTGCGGGACCTCGGAGAGCTGAAGGTCGTCACCTACGGTGAGTCCGACGGCGCCGACCTGCGCATTCACAAGATCACCGCGCGCGGTCTGACCAGCGAGGTCACCGTCGTCCTGAACGGCAAGTTCCTCACCTTCCAGGTCTCGGTGCCCGGCCGCCACTACGCGAACAACGCGGTCGCCGCCCTCGCCGCGGGCATCGCGCTCGGCATCCCCGCGCACAACCTCGCCTCCGCGCTCGGCTCCTACACCGGCGTCAAGCGGCGCCTCCAGCTCAAGGGCGAGGCGGCGGGCGTGCAGGTCATCGACTCGTATGCGCACCACCCCACGGAGATGACGGCCGACCTGGAGGCCATGCGCTCCGCCGCCGGTGACTCCCGCATCCTCGTCCTCTTCCAGCCCCACCTCTTCTCGCGCACCCAGGAGCTCGGCACCGAGATGGGCCAGGCCCTGTCCCTCGCCGACTCCTCCGTGGTCCTGGACATCTATCCGGCCCGCGAGGACCCGATCCCCGGCATCACAAGCGCCCTGATCATCGACGCGGCCCGCGCCGCGGGCGCCGAGGTGGCGGCCGCCCCGGACAAGGACGCGGCGGTCGCGGCGATCGCGGGAATGGCGAAGCCCGGCGATCTTGTTCTCACCATGGGAGCGGGCGATGTCACGGACCTCGGCCCGCGGATCCTGGCCGAACTGTCGAAGTGAAGGGGACCCACCCATGTCGTACGACGTCGAGAAGCCGGACGAGCAGTGGCGCGCCGAGCTGACCCCCGCCGAGTACGCGGTGCTGCGCCAGGCCGGCACGGAACCTGCCTTCGTGGGTGAGTACACCGATACGAAGACGAAGGGCGTCTACTCCTGCCGCGCGTGCGGCGCGGAGCTGTTCACCTCGGAGGAGAAGTTCGAGTCGCACTGCGGCTGGCCGAGCTTCTTCGACCCGAAGGACACGGACGCCGTCGAACTCGTCCAGGACACCTCGCACGGCATGGTCCGCACCGAGGTGCGGTGCGCGCGCTGCGGATCGCACCTCGGGCATGTCTTCGAGGGCGAGGGCTACCCCACGCCCACCGACCAGCGGTACTGCATCAACTCGATCTCGCTGCGTCTTGAGCCCGCCGGCGGCGAGTGACGGGGACGTGGGGTCAAGTGGGGCCGGGCCCGGGATCATCCCGGGCAGGTTCCGTTCTTGCCCTGGTGCGTGCGGAACGCCTTCGGCGGGCTGTACTCCTTCGGCCGAGGGAACTGCACGACAGGGACGCGCTTGCAGACAGGCCAGTTGCCGTTCCGGTCGGTGTAGCCGAAGTCGCCGGTCGCGCCCCTGACGCAGCCCTTGCAGGTGTCGTCGGGCAGCATCTGCATGTTCCTGATGGTGTTGGTGACGTCGTGCGTGGAGGGCAGCTGTAGCTTCCCGAGGCTCTTCTTCGCCTCGCGGACGGCCTGGGCGAGCACCTGGAAGGCGTCGTGGTGCATGAGCGCGTAACCGTCGTCCAGGGCTGTGCCCTTGAGGTCCGTCTCCTTGGCCATGGCGGCGGCGAACGGCGCGAACTGGGCGGGCGCGTCCTGGCCCGCGCGCCACGAAGGACCGTCGGTGGCCGCCGCGTTGAGGGTGACGACGCCGGCCTGCTCCATCCGCTCGCGGGACTTGGCGGTGGTGAGCCGTGACGTGAGCCCGGTGGAGACCCGCAGGATCCGGATGGGCTCCTTCGCCTCGCGGCCCTGGCACTCGGGCTCCTTGGCGATCTCATCCACCAGATACGGCAGGTCCCAGTCCCTGCCCGCCAGGAACACCGTGTCCGACTCCGTCTTGCAGATGCCCTCGGCCGCCGCGGCCACGGCGTGCGGCGCGCCCTGATAGGGGCCCATGGTGCCGACGTACGAACTCTGCCGGATGTGCAGTTGATAGGCCTTGCCGAAGCGCTTCTCCAGCTCCGCCTTGGTGTTGCTGACGTAGTTGTCGTGCGCGCGCGAGTCCCAGACGAGATAGCCCCGCTTCTTCCCCGGCTCCTCCTTGAGGTACCGCGCGAGGGCGGTCACGGCGTTGCGGTTGTTGGGGGCCACCTTGAAGAACGTGTCGGCCTCGATCTCGGGGGAGCTGAGGACACCGCTCACCGCCGGGATGTCCGCGGCGGACAGGGCACTCGCCGCGTCCTGCGAGTCCTGCTCGCTGTTGGGCAGACCCATCGCGCCGACGAGCGGGGCGTCGCCCTCCTTGGTCACCTTGGTCCCCGCCAGCTCCGCCGCCTTGTCCACGGCCGGGCGCCACAGGGAGAGGTCCTTGCCGATGTTGCCGAGCAGCATCTGGAAGTTGATGCCGGTCTGCGCGCTGTTCGCCTTGAGCTGCGCCGCGTAGGCGCCCGCCAGGGAGTGCTCGATGAGTGCGGCGGTCATCGCCCCGGACTCGGAGGCGTTGAACGGGAGCAGCAGGGCGACCTTCACGTACGGCTTCCTGTGGGCGTCCTCCTTGGGGTGCTCCCAGGCGTCGCGCACCCGCTGGTTCTCCCCGGCGACGCGCGTCACCAGACGGGAGAAGCGCTCGTCGGGACCGTCATCGCCCGGCTTGAAGGAGGGCGAGGCAGCCGTGGCATCCAGGAGCCCGACACACTCGCCCTGCTGCTCCCGCAGCCCCTGCGAGCAGTCGTCCCTGGTGATCCACGAGACCACGGAGACCGTCGCGGCGATCAGGAGAGCGAGGGCCACAAGGCCCGCCACCCCCTTCTCCGCGGGGCCCGGCGGGCGGCCCCGCAACCGGGTGAACGGGCGCACGAACACGAACCGGCCCAGGCCTAGCGCCGGACGGACGAATATGTCAGTGGCTTTCACCGTGGCTCCCTTCAGGGGCCTGGGCAGGCAGGGCGGAGGGCGGGGTGCGCAGCTCGCGCAGTGCGTCGTGCCACTCCTCGGCGGCGTCGAAGAGGATGCCCGCCCCCGTGGAGTGCCGCGCCGAGAGGAATTCCAGCTCCCACTTGATCCGCCCGCACAGCGGCTCGTCCGGTGCGGTCAGCGGGTCGGCGGCCAGCCACACGGCGTGGAGGAGGCGGTATACGGAGCGCTGCACGAAGTCCCCGGCGGGCTCCGTGCCGGGCGTTCCCGTGGCGTAGGCCCGGCACTCGTCGGCCCAGCCCGGGCGCGGCGGATGCGGGGCCGATGCCACCTGCCACAGGTGGCGCAGCCACGTCTGGGCGGAGGTCGGCGTGGCGAACAGCTCGGTCAGGCGGCGCGCCACGTGTCCGGCGTCGCCGTTGGCGAGCGCGTGGTGCAGGGCCTCTACGGGCTGCCCCGCGTTCTCGTGGTGGGTGCGCAGCCGCTCGTGGATGCCGGACCAGGTCTGCGGCGGCCGCGTCGACTCCGGCCTGCGGCGGCGCAGCTCGTGGACGAGCACGGCCCGCAGGAACGGGTCGGCGACGAACGGCCGAGCCGCCCTCGTGCCGTGCTCGGCGTGCAGATGGCTGCGGGCGGTCGCGACGGCCGCGAGCTGGGGGTCGGCGGCCAGATAGGTGTCGGCCAGGGCGTGCGCCGCCGCGTCGTCCTGGGCCACGGAGAACAGGATCAGATTGCTGAGCAGCTGCGGGTCGGGCACGAGCCGGGTCGCGATCTGCCAGGTCACCGCCCGCCCGGCGAGCCGCAGCGCCCCCACGTCGTACCCGGCGGCGTAAGCGGCGTGCGGGTCGGCCGCGAGGGCGTCCCTGAGCAGCCCGCACCCCAGGGGTGAGCCCTGGGTGAACCGGCGTACCGCGCGCGGCAGATCGGGCCGCGGCGGCGGGTCGACGGTCATCAGCATCGCCACGATGTCGTTGCGTCCGAGCGGCGGCAGGTCCAGGGCGATGAGCCCGGCCGACCAGGTGCGGGTCTCCGGGCGCTGCCAGCCGCTCGCCCCGCCCGCGACCTGCGCCAGCGTGCGTACCGCCGCGTCGGGCCCGGCGCGGTGGCGGGCCCCGCCGCGCGCGGAGGCCACCAGGATCAGCGGGTCGCGCGCGCCCTTCGTCCGGTGGGTGAGGAGGTGTTCGAGGAGGCGGGAGCCGGGTGCGGTGTGCACGTCGTCGAGCAGGAGCAGCGGCCGTGGTACGTGGTTGAGGTGCGCCCAGCCGCTGTAGTGGTCCCGCAGGTCCGCGAGGAGCGCCGCCGCGAGCGAGGCCTCGGCCTCCTCCCGTAAGTCGTCCCCGAGGTGGAAGGAGCGGCACAGTTCGCTGAGGGGCTGCGCGTTGCGGCCGGGCCCGAGCCGGTCGGCGTAGAAGGGCCGCACGTCACGGGCCTGCCGACGGCTCAGATAGCGCTCGGTGAACAGCTGCACGGAGGCCTCCGCGATCGGTGCCAGGTCTCCCTGGTCGCCCACCGGCAGCGTCCTGTTGACGTCCTGGGGCCAGCTGGTCGCGTCCGGTGAGGCCGGGGGAACCAGGCCGCACTCGATGAGCAGGCGCTGCATCCTCGCCCGGGCGACCGCCTGCTCCCCCTGGTCGCCGCGGGTCCAGGCGGAGACGGCCGTGAGCCCGGTCCACAGACGCGGCAGCCGCACCCGCTTGCGCCCGGTGACCGGGGCGCATAACCCGCAGGCGACATCGGTCAGGAAGTCGGCGCCGGACGAGGTGTTGGCCACCATCGCCCCGGCGGGGTTGGCGCCTCGCGCACAGTTCACCTTGGCCACCGGAAGCCGGGTGCGGTACGCGGTGAACAGGGCGTCGAGGACGGCGGTGCGGCCGCTGCCGTGCGGTCCGGTCAGGAGCAGGG
>NZ_WMBF01000418.1:0-5658 GCF_019400875.1 Streptomyces anatolicus
GCCCCGGGGCGCGCGCCGCGCCGCCGAACACCCGGCCCCACTGCGAGATCCGGTCCCGCCCCTCCGCGAGGAGCAGCAGCAGATACCCGGCGGCGGCCAGCAGGAACCACAGCCATCCCGCGCCGTCCCCGGAGAGCCCCGCCGCGACCGAGTACAGCGCGAGCAGCGGCAGGCCCGCCGGGGCCGCCGTACGGAACGTCACCGCCAGCGCGTCCACCGCGAGGCCGATCACCAGGACGCCGCCGACCAGCATCAGCCGGATGCCGTCGCTGAGCGGCGCCGGGATCGCGTACCGCCCGACGTCCTCGCCGCCCGCCTCCAGGAGCATCCCGAAGCGGCGGAAGACGTCGGGCCCCGGCAGGAGCCCCGCGAGGGCCTGCTCGCGGGCGAAGACCAGGGTGAGCATCAGCAGCGTCACCAGCGCCTGCACCGTCACGGTGAGCGGTCTGGCGAGCGGCATCCGCCGGGCCAGCGCGCCCACCCCGCTCTGCACGGCCAGCAGGATCACCGCCTGGAGGAACCACGTCGCCGGATCGACGAGCGGCAGCAGCGCGCCCGAGGCCATCAGCGTCGCCGTGGTGGCACACAGCGCGAGCCGCGCGCGTCCACTCATGACCGTCCCCCCACTGTCGTACGCGGCCGTGTGTGCGGCCCCCGGCCCTCGTGCCCGGCACCGGTCGTCATGCCCAGCCCCCGGTCGTCGTCCCTGCGGCGGGCGCGGGTCCCGCGCTCGCGCGGGCGTGGTCCGCCTGCCGCCACAGCTCCGTCAGGCCCGCGCCCGGAGGCGCGGCGAGGGCCGTCCAGCCCGCCGCGCGCAGCATCCCCACCCGCGCGTCACCGGCGCGGGACGGCACGCCGCCCGGGCCCTGCGCCCAGGCCTCGCCGTCCAGCACGAAGGCGACCGCGGAGCCGCTGCGCTGGCGCATCTTGGCGACCACCGCCGCCTGCTCCTCGTCGAGGTCGCCGAGGAAGGCGACGAGAAGGCCCTCGTTGCCCCCGCGCAGGACGTCGTACGCGCGGGAGAGCCCGGCCTCTTCGGAGTGGTCGATCACCGCGAGGGTGTCCATCATCAGCCCGGCCGCGTCCGCCGACTCCTGGCTCGCGCCCGCGAAGCCGTCGGAGCCCTCGCCCGGCACGGAGGTGCCCGTGTCGGTCAACAGCCGCACCGAGAAGCCCCGTTCGAGCATGTGTACAAGGGTGGACGCCGCGCCCGACACCGCCCACTCGAAGGCCGAGTCGGGCCCCGCGCCCCGGAAGCCGACGCCCCGGGTGTCGAGCAGGACCGTGCAGCGGGCCCGCTGCGGCTGCTCCTCGCGGCGGACCATCAGCTCGCCGTAGCGCGCGGTGGAGCGCCAGTGCACCCGGCGCAGGTCGTCGCCGTGGCGGTAGCCGCGCGGGATGACGTCGTCCTCACCGGCGAGCGCCAGTGAGCGGTTGCGCCCGTCGCCGTACCCCTTGGCCTCGCCCGTGAGCCGCACCGGCGGCAGCGCCTCCACGCGCGGGATGACGGTCAGGGTGTCGTACGTCGAGAAGGAGCGGGTCAGCTCGCACATCCCGAAGGGGTCCGCGAGGCGCAGTTGCAGCGGACCCAGCGGATAGCGGCCGCGCAGGTCGGAGCGGACGCGGTAGGACACCTCGCGGCGCCCGCCCGCCTCGACGCGGTCGAGCACGAAGCGGGGCCGGGGCCCGAGGACGTAGGGCACCCGGTCCTGGAGCATCAGCAGGCCCGTGGGGAGCCGGGAGACGTTGTCCATGCGCAGATGGACGCGGGCCTCCGAACCGGCGGGCACGCGCGCGGGGGAGAGCCTTCGGCTGCCCGCGACGCGGTAGCGGGTGCGGAAGAGGACGGCGGCGCAGACCAGCGGCAGCACGGCGAGCAGCAGCCCGACGCGCAGCAGGTCGCTCTGGCCGAGGACGTAGGCACAGATGGCGGCCGCGATGCCGGCCGCGAGGAAGGAGCGACCGCGGGTGGTCAGGCCCGCGAGAGCCGTGCGCACCCCGCCCTTGTCGTCCTCGGCGGTGCCCGCCGGCCGCCCCCCGGCCGTCATCACAGCCCCCGCGCGCCGGGCGGCTGCTGGGCGAAGAAACCGCCGCCCGGCTGGGCGGCGGCGGGGACCGGGGTGTGCTGCAGGATCTCCAGGACGACCGATTCGGCCGTACGCCGGTTCAGCTGAGCCTGCGCGGTGGGCAGCAGGCGGTGCGCGAGGACCGCGACCGCCAGGGCCTGCACATCGTCCGGCAGGGCGAACTCCCGCCCGCTGAGCGCCGCGGAGGCCTTGGCCGCGCGCAGCAGATGCAGCGTCGCGCGCGGGGAGGCCCCGAGTCTCAGGTCCGGGTGGTTGCGGGTGGCGCCGACGAGGTCGACCGCGTACCGCCGCACCGCCTCGGCGACGTGGACCGTGCGGACCGCGTCGATGAGCTTCACGATGTCGTGCGCGTGCGCCACCGGCTGGAGGTCGTCCAGGGGCGAGACGCCGCCGTGCACGTCGAGCATCTGCAACTCGGCCTCGGGGCCCGGATAGCCGATCGAGACGCGCGCCATGAAACGGTCGCGCTGCGCCTCGGGCAGGGGATAGGTCCCCTCCATCTCCACGGGGTTCTGCGTGGCCACCACCATGAACGGGCTGGGCAGTTCGTACGTCTGCCCGTCGATGGTGACCTGGCGCTCCTCCATGGACTCCAGGAGCGCGGACTGCGTCTTCGGAGAGGCGCGGTTGATCTCGTCGCCGATCACGATCTGCGCGAAGATCGCCCCCGGCTTGAACTCGAAGTCCCTGCGCTGCTGGTCGAAGATGGACACCCCGGTGATGTCCGACGGCAGCAGGTCCGGCGTGAACTGGATCCGCCGCACCGAGCAGTCGATGGACCGCGCGAGCGCCTTGGCGAGCATGGTCTTGCCCACGCCCGGCACATCCTCGATGAGCAGATGGCCCTCGGCGAGGAGCACGGTCAGCGAAAGCCGTACGACCTCCGGCTTGCCCTCGATCACACCCTCCACCGACCTGCGGACACGCTCCGCTGTGGTGGTCAGATCTGTGAGGCTCGCTCGATCGTCATAGGTCGTCACCCGGCCCTCCTCGGCCCGTTCTCCGGGCCGCCCATTGTGTGTGCGGCCCGGTCCACCCCGAATTCACCGGCACCACGCGTAGATGGTCCGCGTGGTGCCACCCCCGCATTGTTGTTGGGCATGGCGGGTCGTGTCACTCGCCTGTGGATAACTGGCGGCGATTTGTCGGGTCTTACGACCTTTTGTCAGTCACGCAGGGTCGATCTCCCGGAGCCGTCCTGTCGTCACGTCGAACACGAATCCGCGGATGTCATCGGTGTGCAGCAGGAACGGCGAGGTCCGCACGCGCTGCATCGACTGGCGTACGTCCTGGTCGACATCGCGGAAGGACTCCACCGCCCACGTCGGCCGCTGCCCGACCTCCTTCTCCAGGTCCTGCCGGAACTCCTCGGTGAGGGACTCCAGGCCGCAGCCGGTGTGGTGGATGAGGACCACGCTGCGGGTGCCGAGCGCGCGCTGGCTGATGGTCAGGGAGCGGATCACGTCATCGGTGACCACGCCGCCCGCGTTGCGGATGGTGTGGCAGTCGCCCAGCTGCAGGCCGAGCGCGCTGTGCAGATCGAGGCGGGCGTCCATGCAGGCGACGACGGCGACGCCGAGCACGGGACGGGCGTCCATGCCGGGGTCGGTGAAGTCGGCGGCGTACCGCGCGTTCGCCTCGACCAGACGTTCGATGACCGGGCCGGCGGCTGACTCGCCGATCGGCTCTGCGGGGGAGTGGCCCGAAGGGGATGCGGAAGTCGACATGGTTCAGACGTTAGTGGTCATTGATCGACATGGCCCGTTGCGAGAAGGGACAAAGATCGCCAAAAACTCTTGTTGTGAGGTACTCCACAGGGGCGTGGAGCGGCGGCCGAACGGGTGGCTCCGGCCGATCCGTGCCTCTCTTCCAACCGGCCCGCGACGCGCAGGCCGGTTGATTGACCGGGAGACACCGTGGACTAAAGTGACGCGAAGCGGGAGACGTGACCTGCTCCCCGCTGGACCGCACATCCCGGAGATTCCCTGAATCCCCACGTGCGCGGCGCGTACGTACGGCTCGGCCTCCTCCCGCTCCCGGTCGGCTGACGCCACTTCCCCGGCGCCGGCAGGCCATTCCCCTTCACGGAGCGGGTGGGGACCCGGCAGTGCGTACGGACGCCGCGCCGGACCTGAGAGGGCCCCTTGACCGACAACAGCCGACACGTCCCGGTGATGCTCCAGCGGTGCCTGGACATGTTGGCCCCCGCCCTGGCCGAGCCCGGCGCGGTCGTCGTCGACTGCACCCTCGGCCTCGGCGGCCACAGCGAAGCCCTCCTGGCGACCTTCCCTGCGGCCCGCCTCATCGCCCTGGACCGCGACAAGGAAGCGCTGCGCCTGTCCGGCGAACGGCTCGCCCCCTACGGCGACCGGGCCACCCTGGTGCACGCCGTCTACGACGAACTCCCCGAGGTGCTCGACCGCCTGGACATCCCGCGCGTCCAGGGCGTCCTGTTCGACCTCGGCGTCTCCTCCATGCAACTCGACGAGGCCGACCGGGGATTCGCGTACGCCCAGGACGCGCCCCTGGACATGCGCATGGACCAGACGACCGGCATCAGCGCGGCCGAGGTCCTCAACACGTACGCCCCCGGCGAACTGGTGCGGATCCTGCGCCAGTACGGCGAGGAGAAGCAGGCCAAGCGCATCGTGAGCGCCGTCGTCCGCGAGCGCGAGAAGGAGCCCTTCACTAACAGCGCGCGGCTCGTCGAACTCATCCGCGACTCCCTGCCACAGGCCGCCAAGCGCACCGGCGGCAACCCCGCCAAGCGCACCTTCCAGGCCCTGCGCATCGAGGTCAACGGCGAACTGAGCGTCCTGGAGCGGGCGATCCCGGCGGCCGTGAAGGCGCTCGCGGTCGGCGGCCGGATCGCCGTCCTGTCGTATCACTCGCTCGAAGACCGCCTGGTCAAGCAGGTGTTCGCGGCCGGCGCCGCGAACACCGCGCCCCCCGGCCTGCCCGTCGTCCCCGAGCGCTACCAGCCGCGCCTGAAGCTCCTGACCCGCGGCGCCGAACTGCCCACCGAGGAAGAGGTCGCCGAGAACCGCAGGGCCGCCCCGGCGAGACTGCGAGGCGCGCAGCGCGTCCGTGAGGACGTCGGCTGAGCCCCGGCCCTCCCGAATGAGCCCCGGCCCTCCCGAACGCCGAAGGGCCCGCGAGCCGAAGTCCGCCGAGCCGAGTCCGCGAGGAGGCTCCATGAGCAAGAAGCCCGAGCTGCGGGGGAGGGCCGCCCGCCTCGCGCGACTGCTGCCCCAGGGCCCCAACCAGGCCGCGCGCACCCCCTTCGTCCTCCTCGTCGTCCTGCTCCTCGGCGGCGGCCTGATCACGCTGCTCATCCTGAACTCCGCGCTCAACGAAGGCTCGTTCCAGGTGAGCGAGTTGAAGAGGGAGACGAAGGACCTCACCGAGGAGGAACAGCAGCTCCAGCGCGACGTCGACGGCTACGCGGCCCCCGACGCCCTCCAGCGCCGCGCCGACGAACTCGGCATGGTCCCCGGCGGCGGCCCCGCCTTCCTCAACCCCGACGGGACCGTGCGCGGCGTGCCCGGCGCCGCCGCCGGGGACCATGCCG